>NZ_JBEZDN010000002.1:63834-209438 GCF_040648315.1 Pseudonocardia sp. NPDC049154 | reverse complement strand
TACACGTGCACCGCGTTGGACATCACGATCGTCGGGTGCACCGGCTCCAACAGCTCCGACACCAGCGCCTGCAACGGATGCGACTGCAACGGCGCGGGCACGCCGAGCATGTCCAACAGCACGCTGGTGTGCCCGGCCGCGCACAACGCCACCCGCCCGCAGCCGATGTCCCCGCGGCTGGTGCGCACCCCGGTGACCCGGTCCCCGTCGGTGGCGAAGCCGAGGACCTCGCAGTCCTGGATCAGGTCGATCCCGGCGGCGTCGGCGCGGCGGGCGAACCCCCACGCCACGTAGTCGTGCTTGGCGATCCCGGCCCGCGGCTGATAGGTGGCCCCGTGCACCGGGTAGCGGATCTCCGCGCTGACATTGACGATCGGGCACAGCTTGGCCACCTCGTCCGGGCCCAGCCACTCCGCGTCGATCCCGTTGAGCTTGTTCGCCTCCACCCGCCGCACCGAGTCCCGCACGTCCTGCTCGGTGTGGGCCAGGTTGAGCACCCCGCGCTGGGAGAACAGGATCGGATACCCCAGCTCCTCCTCCAGGCCCTCCCACAACCTCAGCGAGTGCTCATAGATCGCCGCGGACTCGTCCCACAGATAGTTCGACCGGATCAGCGTGGTGTTGCGGGCCATGTTCCCACCCGCCAACCAGCCCCTCTCCAGCACCGCCACGTCCGTGATCCCGTGATTGCGCGCCAGGTAGTGCGCCGTGGCCAGCCCGTGCCCACCCCCACCCACGATCACCACGTCATAGGACTTCCGCGGCTCCGGCGTCCGCCACAGGAAGTCCGGGTGGTCGGGCAGGTGCGCGCCGGGCGGGACGGTGGTGCTCATCCCTGCAGCTCCGGGTAGAGGGGGTGACGGGCGGCGAGCACGGCGACGCGCTCGGCCAGGGCGGTGAGCTCGGCGTCCGACGCGTCGGGGCGCAGCGCCAGGGCGATCACGTCGGCGACCTCGGTGAAGTCGTCGGCGTCGAAGCCCCGGGCGGCCAGGGCGGGGGTGCCGATCCGGACCCCGGAGCTGACCATGGGCGGCCGCGGGTCGAACGGCACGGCGTTGCGGTTGACCGTGATGCCGACCCGGTGCAGCCGGTCCTCGGCCTGCTTGCCGTCCAGTGTGGAGTCGCGCAGGTCCACCAGCACCAGGTGCACGTCCGTCCCACCGGACACGACGCCGACGTTCTTCTCCTTCAGCAGCCGTGCGGCCAGGATCTGCGCGCCCTCCAGCGTGCGCTCCTGCCGCTCGCGGAACTCCGGCTCGGCGGCCAGCTTGAACGCCACCGCCTTGGCCGCGATCACGTGCTCGAGCGGGCCGCCCTGCTGACCGGGGAACACGCTCGTGTTGAACTTCTTCGCCAGCTCCTGCTCGGCGAGGATCACGCCGCCGCGGGGGCCACCGAGGGTCTTGTGCGTGGTCGACGTGACCACGTGCGCGTGGGGCACCGGGCTGGGATGCAGGCCCGCGGCGACCAGCCCGGCGAAGTGGGCCATGTCGACCATCAGGTAGGCGCCCACCGAGTCGGCGATCCGCCGGAACTCGGCGAAGTCCAGCTGCCGCGGGTAGGCCGACCAGCCGGCGATGATCAGCTTCGGCTTGCGCTCGACGGCCAGGCGCTCGACCTCGGCCATGTCGACGCGATGGTCGGTCTCGCGGACGTGGTAGGCCGCGACGTCATAGAGCTTGCCGGAGAAGTTGAGCCTCATGCCGTGGGTGAGGTGGCCGCCGTGGGCGAGGTCCAGCCCCAGGATGGTGTCGCCGGGCTGCAGCAACGCGGCCATCACCGCGGCGTTGGCCTGCGCCCCGGAGTGCGGCTGCACATTGACGAACTCGGCCCCGAACAGCGCCTTGAGCCGGTCGATCGCCAGCTGCTCGACGACGTCGACGTGCTCGCAGCCGCCGTAGTACCGCCGCCCGGGGTAGCCCTCGGCGTACTTGTTGGTCAGCACCGAGCCCTGAGCCTCGATCACCGCCAGCGGGGCGAAGTTCTCGCTCGCGATCATCTCCAGCGTGTGCCGCTGGCGGCCCAGCTCGGCGCTGATCGCGGCGTGGACCTCCGGATCCGTCTCCTGCAGAGACCGGCCGAGCACCCGCGCGGGGCTCAGGGCCCCTCGTCGATCCACCGTGACGGACATCCAGCCGACCCCCTGGTCATCGCCATACCTTTTGCTGTAGACTGATATACCAACTGCATGGCAAGGTAGGGCGCGTGGCGGTGGGGGTCAACACTTTGGCGTGAATTCATGCCGACGACCTCGCGGCGAGCCGGTTCGGATCACCTGGAGCGGGCTCGGCAACGTCGCGATCAGCCCGCGCGGCCGTTCCGCGAGGGGCTGCGGCGCCGAGGAGACCGCTCTCGCGCGCCGCGGCCGGCTCGAACCCGCCCCGCCGTCAGGGGTGCTTCCTGAGCTCCCGCCGCAGGACCTTCCCGCTGACCGTCTTGGGGATCTCGTCCAGGATCTCCACCTGCCGCGGGTACTTGTAGGCCGCCATGCGCTCCCTGGTGAAGGCGACGATCTCCTCGGGGCTCGTGCGCACGCCGGCGCGCAGCGAGACGAAGGCCTTGACCGTCTCGCCCCGGTACTCGTCCGGCACGCCGACAACCGCGGCCTCGCGGACGGCGGGGTGTTCGTAGAGGACGTCCTCGACCTCGCGCGGCCAGATCTTGTAGCCGCCGGCGTTGATCTGGTCCTTCTTGCGGTCGACGATGTAGAACCAGCCCTGCGGGTCCATGTGGCCCACGTCGCCCGTGCGCAGTAGCCCGTCCGGCAGGGCGTCCGCGCTCTCCGGCGTCTTGTTCCAGTACCCGGCCACGACCTGCGGGCCGGCCGTGACCAACTCGCCGATCTCGCCGACGGGCAGCTCCGCGCCGTTCTCGTCGACGATCCGCACCACCGTGTCGTAGACCGGGACGCCGACCGAGAGCGCGCCCGACGCGGGGTCGACCGGAGCCTCCGCGCCGTGCGGCACCGCGTGCGACGGCGAGGTGGTCTCGGTGAGTCCGTAGATGTTGTGGATGTAGTGGCCGAAGGTGTCCCGGAAGGCCTGGACCGTGCTCGGCGGGATCGGCGCCCCGCCCGAGTAGATCTTGGTCAGCCAGGCGAGCTGCGACTTCTCGGCGTCGGGCATGCCGCACCCCGGTGCCGCTCCAGGAACTCGAGGAGGTCCGTGGTGCCGGGGCAGGCGATCCGCTCGACGCCGGCGAACACGGCCGGCTCGTTCCGCGACTGCAGGTCGAGCTCGGAGGTGGTGAGCACCGTACGGACCGCGGTGCCGGGCAGGACCCGGGCGGCGACGTCGCGGTGCAGGGACTGCAGGCAGACCGGCGTAGTACTTCTCCAGCAACGCCCGGATCCCCGGGTTCTCCCGGTCCTCGACCCCGGGCCCGGTGGCGAGCAGGCCGCCGGCCAGATCGACGAGCGTCGCCGTGGCCTCGTGGTAGCCGTGCGCGAAGGTGTACTTGGCCATGTTCACGGCGAGCGGATCCAGCAACCAGACTCCCTGGGCGCCCTCCCGGGCCCGCAGCGCGGCCAGCTCGGCGAGCCCGCGCACCGTCTCCGACAGGCGATGAGCTTCGCGATCTTGTCGCGGACGTGTCCGGCGCGGGTGATGCCGTTGGCCTCGGCGACGAGGTGCGCGGCGCCGACGACGATGTCGAGCAGCGGGAGCTTGTAGTTGATCGCCGTGAACCGGTGGTAGTCGACGAACGCGATCGCCAGCGGGCCCGCGGCCCCCGGCCGCCGCTCCAGGAACACCCGCTCACGCGGGTCCGGACGTCGTCGAAGACGGTCAGCGACTCCAGCAGCTTGTGCTTCGACGACAGCGGGAAGCTGAAGCCGTCCCGCTCGCCCGCCGCATAGGGCGGTCCGCAGGTACAGGTCGGGATCGGCCTGCTGCGACGCCTGCCGTCGCGCAGGCCGTCGCGGTACTGCTGCGCGGTGCGCAGAGCCATCAGTGGGTCCCTTCAGCGGTTGCAGGAGATTCGCTCCCGAGCCGACCACGTCGGTCGGGGCGTCGGGAGTGCACGAAGGGGGACGGGGCGGCATGCACTTTCGTGCACTGTGCCGCGCCGGTCCCCGCTCCGAAGGTGGTCTGCGGCACACGCAGACCGCGGCGCGACGGCGCGCCGCCGGAAGAGAGGTCACCGCATGGCCAGGCTGAAGTTCGGCATCTTCCTCGCCCCCGTCCATGCCCCGGGGGTGAAGCCCGCCGTCGCGTTCGAGCAGGATCTGCAGCTGATCGAGCACCTCGACGCGCTCGACTACGACGAGGCGTGGTTCGGCGAGCACCACAGCGCGGGCTCGGAGATCTACGCCTCTCCGGAGATCCTCATCGCCGCCGCGGCGCAGCGCACCCGGCGGATCAAGCTGGGCACCGGCGTCACATCGATCTCGTACCACAACCCGCTGTGGGTGGCGGACCGCATGGTCATGCTGGACCACCTCACCCGGGGACGGACGCTGTTCGGGGTCGGGCCGGGGTCGCTGCCCACCGACTCGGCGATGATCGGGCTGAACCCGACCGAGACCCGCGAGCTGCTCGAGGAGAACCTCGACATCATCCTGCGGCTCTTCCGCGGCGAGACGGTCAACGCCAAGACCCGCACCCACGAGCTGATCGACGCCCGGCTGCAGATGGCGCCGTACTCGGACCCGCTGTTCGACATCGCCGTCGCGGCGGTGGCCTCCCCCACCGGCGCCCGGCTGGCGGGCACCCACGGGCTCGGGCTGCTCAGCATCGGCGCCACGCTGAGCGCCGACGGCTTCGACGCCCTCGCCCACCACTGGAACGTCATGGAGGAGCGGGCCGCGGCGGCCGGCACCACGGTCGACCGGTCCGGCTGGCGGCTCGTCGGCCCCTTCCACCTGGCCGAGACCGAGGAGCAGGCCCGGCGCGAGGTCGCCTACGGGATCGAGCACTGGTTCCGCTACTTCCAGAAGGTCGCGGCGTTCCCGCAGATGGCTGTCTCGGGGGACGACCTCAACGAGATGATCGACTTCATCAACACCGCGGGCATCGGGGTCATCGGCACCGCGGACCAGGCGCGGGCGCAGGTCCAGCGGCTGGTGGACCAGGCCGGCGGCTTCGGCACCATGCTGCTGATGGGGCACGACTGGGCCGACCCGACGGCCACCAGGCGGTCCTTCGAGATCTTCGCCCGGGACGTCGCGCCCCACTTCCAGGGCCAGTACGCACCGACCGTCGAGGCCGCCCGGCTGGCGTCCGAGGGCCGCGAGCGGCACTCTCGGGCCCAGCTCGACGCCGTCGCGCACATGACCGAGAAGTACGAGAAGGAGCGTGTTCAGTGAGCGAGCCTGCGAGCGGATCATCGGCCCGGGGCGAAGCCGCTCGCGTGGTCGAGGCCCTGATGACCCTGGAGGCCGGGGACGTGTTCGCGCCCGGCGCCGTGACATGGCACTCCTTCGACGAGGTGGAGGCACCGACGGTCACGGACACCCTAGAGAGCGTCCGGGCGATCCGGAAGGTGGTGCCGGACTTCCGGATGGACGACGTGCGGACCTCCCCCGCCGTCGACGGGCTCGCGTGGGCGCAGTACACCGTCACGGGGACCCTGCCGGACGGCACGGTCTTCCGCGCGCCCGCCGCCCTGGCCGTGCACCTCGACGGCGCCGGGAAGGTCACCCGGATCGAGGAGTACGTGGACACCGCCCAGCTGAGCGGCTTGTTCGGCGCCCTGGGCTAGGCGCGGCCCCGCTGCAGGACGAGCGCGAGCTCGGTCCTGCTGCGGGTGCCGGTCTCCGCGAGCAGCCTGCTGACGTACTTCTTCACGGTGTCCTCGGTGACGCCCATCGTCCGGGCGATCACCGCGTTGGTCAGCCCGCTCGCGACCAGCTCCGCCGCCTCCGCGAGCCGGGGCGACAGGCGCGGCAGCCCCGCCTGACCGGCCGCGGACGCGGGGAGGTGCCGGGCGATCGCGCCGAGCTGCCGGCCGAGCAGCCGCAGCACGGCGAGATCGACCGGCCCCACCGTTCCGCGGGGCCCGAAGATCCCGAACAGCGCCTGCTTCCCGCCGGGCGCCACGTGGATCGCGGTGAGGCTCTCGATCCCGTGGCCGCCCAGCCAGTCGCGGTACGCGCGGTCCGCGGGCGGGGCCGGGTCGCCCGCGTCGACCGAGACGGCGGACAGCCGGTGCAGCCGGGCGGCGGCGGCCGGCCTCGCGAACACGTCATGCCGGTCCCAGCGCTGCCGGTACTCCCTGATCAGCCGCCGCTGCGTCCCTTCGAGCAGCGGCGACGGGTCCAGGAACAGCCCGCCGTAGCTCGGTCCCGCGAAGAAGGTGGTGTTCCGGTAGCCGAGCACGGACCCGAGGGCCTCGAGCGTGCGCCCGGCGAACTCGGCGACGTCCCGGGAACGGTCCACGTGTTCGAGCACGGCGAAGACCGTGCCGAGCCGCTTGGCGTCCAGACTCGCCGAAGCCACCGCCTGCATCCGGGCACCTCCCACGCTGCCAGGTCCGGGCAGCGTAACCGATCAGTACCCGGTGCCCCCGCATCCGGTGCGAGCTCGTGCGCGGTGAAGAACCGCGACTCGTCCGAGGCCAGGAACAGCACCGTGTTCGCGATGTCCCGCGGCTCGGCCTGCTCCAGCGGCAGGATGGTGGTGAACATCCCGCCGAGGTTCGGGTGCGCCTCCAGGGCCTCGCCGATGATGCCGAGGACGTCGCCGCCGCCCATCGGGGTCCGTACCGCGCACAGGTGCACGCTGTTGACCCGGATGTTGTGCTCGCCGAGCTCGACCGCGAACGCCTTCGCCATGCCACGCACCGCGAACTTGCTGGTCGTGTACGGGACCAGGAAGGGGTGCACGGTGATGCCCGCGGCCGAGCTGGTGATGATCACCGAACCGCCGCCCGCGGCGACCAGGTGCGGCGCCGCGACCATCACGGTGTTCCAGGTGCCGGTGACGTTGACGCTCTGGTGGTACTCGAACAGCTCCGGGGCGACCCGGTCCCACATCGCCGGGACGCAGATCCCGGCGTTGGCCACCCCGACGTCCAGGCGCCCGAGCTCGGCGACCGCGCCGTCGACCGCGGTGCGCAGTCCCGCGAGGTCGCGGATGTCCGCCTGCGCGGAGACGATCCGCCGGTCCAGCTTCTCGACGAGCGCCACGGTCTCGGCGAGGTCCTCCGGGGCGGCGGACGGGGTACGGAACGACACCGTGCCGGGGTCCTCGCACGGACCCCGGCCCGGGGAGTCACATCTTCTGCAGGGCGCCGGCGTCGACCGGCAGTGTCGTCCCGGTGACGAACCGCGCCTGGTCGGAGGCGAGCCAGGCCACGGCGTTGCTGATGTCCCGCGGCTCCACCCACGGCGTCGGCAGGATGTTCATGCCGCCCAGCAGCGCCTCGCGGAAGTCCTCGCGGGTCGGGGCGTCCAGGTCCGGGCGGAACAGCTTGTACATCCCGACGTGGTCGATCATGTCGGTGAGCACCGACGTGGGCTGCACGGCGTTGACCCGGATCTCGTGCTGCCCCAGCTCGTTCGCCATCGTCCGGGCGAGCCCGATGACGCCGTGCTTGGCGGCGACGTAGTGCGCGAAGTTCGGGAACCCCTGGACCCCGCCGGTGGAGCTGATCAGGATGACCGACCCGCCGGTCCCCTGCTCGATCAGCGTGGGGACGGTCGCCTTGACCGTCTTCCACACCCCCGTCAGGTTGACCTCGATCGTGGTGTCCCACTGCTCCTCGGAGAGCTCGTGGACCGGGGCGGTGGTGAAGATGCCCGCGTTGGCCACCACGACGTCGAGCCGGCCGAGCTCCGCGACGCCGTCGGCGACGGCGGACTGCAGCGCGGCGAGGTCCCGGACGTCGGCCTGCCGGGCGACGACCCGGCGGTCCAGCTTCTCGATCTCCGCCGCGGTCTCGGCGAGCTCGGCCGTGGTCGCGCCGCGGTACTCGACCGTCTCGACCGGGGCGCAGACGTCGATCGCGACGACGTCGGCGCCCTCCTCGGCCAGGCGGATCGCGTGGGAGCGCCCCTGCCCGCGGGCCGCGCCGGTGACCAGGGCGACCTTGCCGTCGAGGGTGCCCATCAGGCGTTCAGTCCCGTCCGCTCCCAGTACTCGGCGAACGCGGGCGGGCAGATGTCGGTGCCCCGCGTGACCTTGCCGTCGACGAACTGGTGGGTCATGACCATGGTGAAGTCGAGGACGTCGTCGCCCAGCCTGCGGTAGGCGCGCACCCAGGCGGTGACCAGGCCCTCGTCGGTCTCGTCGGTGCGGACGACCTCGTTGCGGGCCTCGTCGAGCTTAGCGAGGATGCCGAAGGCCTCCAGGAACTCACCCTTGGTGTAGATCCGCTGGGTGCCGTCGAGGGTGAACCCGGCCCACGTCATGTCGTCGGCGTAGAGGCCCACCAGCAGGGTCGGGTCGCCGGCGTCGGCGGCGGCGAAGGCGGCCTTCAGGTTGTCGGCGTGCGACATCAGTTCTCCTCGAGGTAGCCGGCGAGGATCGGGCCCGAGGCCTCGACCAGGGTCATGGGCTCGACGAGCAGGTGCTGGGCGCCGACGGAGATGTCGCACAGGCAGCGGCCGAGCACGCTGGGGTTGCGGATCGAGGCGGAGCCGCCCCAGTTGTAGGCGAAGGTGACGACGTCATGGGCCACCTTCTGCACCCAGGTCGCGACCTGGCGCAGCCGGGCCCGCTGCTCCTCGGTGATCTCCTCGCCGGCGGCCGCGGCGGCCTCGGCGTCGGCGTGGGCGTCGTAGACGTAGCGGCGGGCGGCCTGCAGCAGCGCCTCGTGCGTCACGAACTCGCGGCGGAACATCTCCGAGTCGCCGACGACGGTCGGGTAGCCGGGCCGGGCCTTGGTGGTGGCGATCTGCGCGATCTCCTCCAGGGCGCGCTGCGCGATGCCGAGCGCGACCGGGGCGTGCCCGCCGACGCCGATGCCCAGCAGACCGAGCTTGTAGACGGGCTCGGGGCGCACCGGGACCGTCGAGAAGGTGTCCATGGTGTGGGCCTCGGGGACGAACACGCCGTCGACCCGGTAGTTGTCGCTGCCCGTCGCGACCATGCCCATGACGTTCCAGCCGCCGAGGAACTCGATCTGGTCACGCGGCAGGAAGGCGACGCGGCAGACCGGGGCCTCACCGTTCATCTCCGGGTTGCCGTCCGCGTCCTGCACGACGAACCCGGCGCCGATCCACGACGCGTGGTGCGAGCCGGACCCGAAGCCGTAGGTGCCGGTGACGCGGTAGCCGCCCTCGACCCGCACGCCCGTGCCGGTCGGCAGGATCATGCCCGCGGTGATGCCCTTGTCCGGGCCGGCGAACATCTCCCGGGCGCCCTCCTCGGGGAAGTACCCGACCGCGATGCCGGTGCTGAACGCGTTGGCCATGAAGGCCCAGCCGACCGAGCCGTCGGCGCGGGAGAGCTCCTCGACGACCTTCAGCGAGGTGACGAGGTCCTGCCCGCCGCCGCCGTACTCCCGCGGCACGAGCAGCCAGAACAGGCCCTTCTCCGCGATCGCGTCCACCACCGGCTCGGTGATGGTGGCGCCCGCCTCCATCGCGTCCGCCTCGGCGTCGATGACCGGCTTGAGGCTGCGGGCGAGGGCGACGTAGTCGACGTCGCGCCCCGTCTCCGCGTCGCCGGGCCTCTCGAGGGTCTGTGTCATGGGTGTCGGCCTCCGTTGGTCGCACGTCGCTGAGGACGCGGATCACGATGCCGACCTGCGGCCGCGGGCGTACCCGGGGAACCACGTGGTCCGCCACGTGGTCACCCTGCGATCACCCGGTGGGCGCGGCGGTGCGGGCCGCGGTGAGGGCGACCGCGACCTGGTTGCGGTTCTGCAGCCCCAGCTTCTGCAGGATGTGCTCGACGTGGCCCTCCACGGTGCGGTGCGACAGCACCAGCGCCGCGGCGATCTGCCGGTTGGTGAGCCCGGCGGCGAGGTGGCGGGCCACCTCGCGCTCCCGGGGCGACAGGACCGCCACCAGCTCGATCTCGCCCTCCGGCGCGTCCGGGGCGGACCGGTCGAGGGCGAGGTCGAGCAGCTCGGTCATGCCCATCGACGCACCCCGCCGCGTGCCGGCCTCGTAGGCGGCGTTGCCGAGCTCGGAGCGGGCGCGCAGCGCGAACCGCTCCCGCCGGGCCATCCACTGCGCCGAGCCGTAGAGCTGCTGGCCGAAGGCCCGCCAGAGCACCGACGCGGCCCCCACGAGGGCGGCGGAGCGGGCCGCCGACCCGGCGCCGGCCTCCGCCCAGCCGAGCAGCTCGACGGCGAGCGGGGTGCCCACCGAGTCCTCGAAGTCCCGCTTGAGGCACAGGCTGGCGCGGGCCAGCTCGATCGCCTCCGGGAAGCGCTCCTCGGTCACCGCGACCAGCCCCTGGCCGAACACGGCGTAGGACAGCATCCACCGCTCGCCGACCTGCTCGCAGCGGCGGCGGACGTCGTCGAAGTACCGCCGGGCCTCGCGGGTCCGGCCGTCGAAGCAGAGCAGCATCCCGAGGTGCACCCGCACCGCGCAGGGCAGGTCGCCGCGCACGTCCGGGCGGCTTTCGTAGAGCGCGAGCGACTCCGTCAGCAGGGTCTCGGCGCGCCGGTGGTCCCCGTCGAAGAAGGCGCCCAACCCCTGCGCGTCGAGGGCGAAGGCGGTGGCCGGGACGTCCCCGGCCCGGCGCGCGAGCCCGAGCGCCTCGGCGACGACCGGCTCGGCCGCCGACCGGTAGCCCTGCATCGTCCGGACCAGGCCCAGGGTGCCGAGCGCGGCCGCCCGGCGGGCCGGGCCCAGGTCCTCCCGCTCCAGCACCCGGCCGAGCCACATGGCGTGCTCGCGGGCGGAGAGCCCGCAGGCCCAGAGGAACCACGGGGCGGACACGAGCTCGGCCGCCGACGGACCGTGCGCGTCGGCCGGGAGGACGAGCGCCGTCTCGAGGGCCTTGCGGACGTTGGCCAGGTTGGCGCGCAGGCGCTCGGAGATCTCGAACTGCTCGTCGCTGAACCAGGACCGCACGGACTCGGTGACCAGCCCGGCGCACCACTCAAGGTGCCGGCGGTGCAGCCGCTCGCTCTCGTCCGGCGACAACATGGCCTGGCCGAACTCGCGGATCGTCTCGAGGATCCGGAAGCGGACCCGGCCGCGGGACTCCTCGCGCTGCAGGATCGACTTGCCCACGAGGTCGTACAGGCAGTCCAGGACGGCACCCGCCGGCAGCGCCCCGTCGGCGCACACGGCCTCGGCCGCGCGCGTGTCGAAGCCCCCAGCGAAGATCGACACGCGGGCCCACAGGAGCTGCTGTTCGCGGGTGCAGAGCTCGTGGCTCCAGGCCATCGCCGCCTGCAGGCTCTGGTGCCGTTCCGCCCCGCCCCGCCCCCGGGTGGAGAGCAGGTCCACGCTGTCCGACAGGCGCTCGGCGAGCTCGTGGACGGACAGGACCCGCAGCCGCGCGCAGGCCAGCTCGATCGCCAGCGGCAGGCCGTCCAGCCGCTCGCAGACCCGCTGCACCGCGTCCCGGTTGGTGTCGTCGACGGTGAAGCCCGGCAGGACGTCCCGGGCCCTGCTCTCGAACAGCGCGATCGCCGGCGTCCGGTCGCCCGCCGTGGACAGGGGGTTCAGGACGCTGATCCGCTCCCCCGGCAGGTTGAGGACCTCACGGCTCGTGGCGAGGAAGTGGACCCGGGAGGTGGCCCGGAGCACGTCGTCGACGAACCGCGCCGCCGCCTCCAGCACGTGCTCGCAGTTGTCCAGCACGATCAACATGTGCCGGGTGCGCACGTGCTCCACGAGCGCGTCGACGGCCGGGCGGTCCGGCTGGTCGCGGTGCGCGATCCCGAGCCCGTCGAACACCGCCTGCGGCAACAGCGCCGGGTTGCGCAGGGACGCGAGCTCGACGACCCGGACGCCGTCGGCGAAGGCCCGGCGCAGCTCCACCGCGGTCCGGGCGGCGAGCCTGGTCTTCCCGACCCCGCCGACCCCGATCACGGTGACCAGCCGGTGGCCGCCCAGCAGCTCCCGCAGCTCGCGGAGCTCGGCGCGCCGCCCGATGAACTCCGTGGCGAACTCCGGCACCGCACAGCCCGTCCGCGTCAGCGGGCCGCCCGGCCCGCCCACCAGTCGTCGCTCCCGGTCCACGCGTCTGGCGAGCGTCGTGCGCGAGCGCTCCCACCCGATCCGCTGCCCGATCTGCGTGATCGTCAGACCGGGCTCGTCGGCCAGGAGGGAGCGGATCTGCTCGGCGTAGGCGTCGGTCACCGACCCGCGGCCGGGACGGTGGTCCGGCGGCGGCGCGTCGAACGACAGCGCCCGCCGGATCGTGTTGCGGGACATCCCGAGGTGGGCTGCCATGCCCTTGATCGACATGCCGGCCGCGGAGAGCCGATGGATCTCGCTCCACTCGTCGGCGTTCAACGGCTCCTCCGGCACTCCACGATGAGGCTGGCTCACGATCACGAGGGGCCGGTGCGGGTGTCAAGCGAGGTCGGCTGAAGCACGTGCCGGACCACCCCGAGGGGGGTCAACATGTGTCACGGGCCACCGTACCGACCCTCCCCTACCCGAGGAACGCGCCGGGAGCGGCCGCGCCTCCGCCGTGCCCGGCTCGCTCGAGGCGGGCCGAGCCGTTCCTCCGGGCGGAACTCGGCGCTAGGAGACCGCTGAAGAACCCCGGCCTACTACGCGACGCCCAGGCGGCGCCCGCGCTGCGTTGTCGGCCTTGCAGATACGCCCGGTATGAGCTGCGGCCTCCGCCTTGCGCGGACACCACCTGGCCGCCGCTCGCGACGCCCGGGGTTCTTCAGCGGCCTCCTAGTCGGACGTGCGGCGCCGGCGGCGGTAGTGGCGGGCGACGCGGGCACGGTTGCCGCAGCCCGCGGAGCACCACTCCCGGCGGGGATGGTGACGGACGAAGTAGAGGACGCAGCCGGGGGCGAGGCAGGCGCGGAGCTCCGCGGCCTCCTCACCGGCGAAGAAGCGGACGGCCTGCTCGGCGAGCCCGGCCACCGCGACCCGGTCCGCGGCGGCGTCACTGCGGACCTCGCGGCGGGGTTCCTCGCCGGGCTCCCAGCGCAGCGAGGCCCACGTCGGCGCGGCGGCGCACGCGTCGTCGAGCACCTGGAGCGCCTCGGCGCGGGTGGGGACGGCGGAGCCGGCCGACGGGCGCGGATCGCCGGTCAGCTCGGCGGCGAGGCGGCGCAGGGCGTCCCGGAGCAGCCGCAACCGGTCCAGGTCGGGAATCGGCGAGTCCGGGAGGACCGCGCGCAACCAGCCGAGCGCCTCGTCGGGCGTCGCGAGGGCGTCGTGGACCCCCGAGCGGTCGGCCCACACGGTGTTCATCAGCTCGACGGGCGCGGGCTCACCGAGCAGCGGCGCGGACGTGCCCGACGCGTCGAGGTCCATGCCCGGACCCTACCTAATGGGAAAGAGTGCCGTCAGCCATTGCACTCGGGCCGCCACCCTGGCAGTCTTCCTAATGGTTTGATTCGGACGATCCGTTAGGAGTGGTCGTGGACGACGCGAAGGGGTTCCACCCGGGCGAGCTCGCTGTGCAGCGCCGTGCCGGCGTCGTCCACGACGCGGCACGTCTCGTCGGGATGCTCGAGGCCGCCGACCTCCGCGGCGGCGCCGCCCGCTTCCTCGCCGAGCGCACGTTCCTCGCGGTCACCGCCCGCGACCGGACCGGCCGGCTGTGGATCACGCCCGTGACGGGCCCACCCGGGTTCGTCGACGTCCGCGGGCCCGCCGACCTGCTCGTCCACGCCGTGCCCCCACCCGGCGATCCGCTGGAGGGGCTCGGCGCCGGACAGCAGATCGGGATGCTCGCCCTGGATCCCGCCCGGCGGCGCAGGCTCCGGATCAACGGCACGCTGACCAGCGCGGACGATCGTGAGCTGGCCGTCCAGGTGGACCAGGCCTACGGCAACTGCCCCCGGTTCATCCACCCACGGGACCTCCGACCCGCTCCCGCCGCCGGTTCTGCGACCGTCCGCCGCGGCGCGGCCCTCGACCCGGCCGACGTCGACTTGATCCGCCGCGCCGACACGTTCCTGCTCGGCACCAGCCACGCGACCCACGGTGCGGACGCCTCCCACCGCGGCGGCCGGGTCACGGTCGAGGACGGGCGGACACTGTGGTGGCCGGACCTCCCGGGCAACAACATGTTCAACAGCCTGGGCAACATCGCCGTCGATCCCGCGGCCGCGCTGGTGTTCGTCGACTTCGCCACGGGCGCGACCGTGCACCTGTCCGGCGTGGCGGAGGTCGACTGGCAGGACGAGGGCCGTGGGGTGCGGCTCACGGTCGAGGCCGTGGTGGCCGGACCGTCCCTCCCCCTGCGCGAGGCGGGCTAGGGCGATCTGCCTGGCCTTCCGCGGTGCGCGCCACGAGCTCCCCGACCGCCCTCTCGAGGAGCACGTCACCGACGACGACCTCCTGCAGAGGCAGACCGAGGACGCCGGCAGCCCGCTCCGCCGCCGCGCGGAGACCCGGGGTCGGGTGCTGGGCGAGCCAGACGACGCGCCGGTAGTGGCCGAAGTAGTCGTCGCGCAGCTCCGGGTACCGGTCCAGACCGAGCTCGACGACGACGGAGCGGGTGAAGGACGCCGCGAGGTAGTCCGTCAGCACGTAGGTTCCGGGTTCCTCCTCGAGCACCGCGCGCATCCGCGCGGTGCCGGCGAAGACCGTGTAGCAGTCGGCGCCGGCCAGCCGGGGCACCGCCCAGCGGGCGCACACCTCGTCGAGCGCGCCGTAGGTGCCGCAGTCCGCGTAGCCGACGGCGACCCGCGCGTACCGCGCGCGGAGCCGCACCACCTCGCGCTCGACGGCGGCCGCGATCCGATCCGGCCGGTTGTGCAGCAGCGGGGGCAGCGGGACGACGTCGACGGGCCACCCGCGGCGGCCGGCGACGTCGGTGACGTGGCGGGCGATCGCCCCACACGCGACCACCGCGACCCGGTCCGGGTGCTCGCGGCGGTCAGACCGGGAAGGCGAGTCGCTCGACGAACCGGTCGTTGAAGTCCGCGCGGTCGGAGAGCTCGACGTAGTGCACCTCCTCCAGCAACGCCTGGGCCGCCGCCCGCTCGCGCACCGACAGCAGCGCCATCTTGGCCCCCTCCCCCGCGACGTTGCCCGCGCTCACGATGCGCAGCAGCGCGACGTCGGGCACCAGCCCGATCCGCACCGCGGCGGCGGGGCCGAGGTAGCTGCCGAACGACCCGGCGAGCAGCACCTGGGCGACGTCGGCGCTGGTCAGCCCCTGCTCCTCCAGCAGCAGCTGCCAGCCCGTCGAGATCGCCGCCTTGGCGAACTGCAGCTCGCGGATGTCGCGCTGGGACAGGTAGAGCGCGTCGGCGGGGTCGCCGTCCGGGTCGTCCCCGCGGAAGTGCAGGACGAAGACGCGCTCCTTGCCGACCTGGCGCAGCCGCGCGGCCAACCCGGGCGGTACACCCGGTGCGTCCGGCGCGACCAGGCGCCCGGAGCCGTCGACGAGACCCGCCGCCACCATCGCCGCCACGGCGTCGACGAGGCCGGACCCGGCCAGCCCGGTCGGCTCGACGTCCCCGATGACCTGCAGCACCACGTCGTCGTCGCCGATCTTCACGCCCTCGATCGCACCCGGCGCGGCCCGCATCCCGCAGCGGATGGCCGCGCCCTCGAACGCAGGCCCGGCGGGGGCGGCCGTGGCGAGCAGCCGGTCGCCGGCCGCGAGGAGGATCTCGCAGTTCGTGCCGATGTCGATGAAGAGTCGGACGCGCCGGTCGCGGTCCATCCCGGAGGCGAGCGCCCCGGCGACGATGTCGCCGCCGACGTAGGCACCGAGCGCCGGGAACACGTACGCCCGCGCCCGCGGGTGCGCCCGCACCCCGAGGTCGGCGGCCGTGAGGTCGTCGAAGGACCGGGAGGCCATGACGAACGGCGCGACCCCCAGCGGCTCGGGGTCCAGCCCCAGCGCGAGGTGGGTCATCGTGGCGTTGCCCGCCACCGCGATCTCGTAGACCTCGCCGCGGTCGACCGCGCCGTCGGCGCAGACCTCGCCCGCGAGCTGGTCGAGGCCGTCGTGGGCGAGCGCGGTGAGCCGGTCCAGCGCCGTGGGGTCGGTCATCGTCGCGCTGATCCGCGTGATCACGTCGGCGCCGTGGGACTGCTGGGGGTTGAGCCGCGAGGCGATGGCGACCGGGGTGCCGGTGGCGAGGTCGAGCAGCGTCGCGACGACCGTCGTCGTGCCCAGGTCGAAGGCGATGCCGAAGAGCCGCCCGCTCGTGTCCCCCGGCTCGACGTCGACGAGCACGTCGTCCACCACGACCGCGGTGACCGTGTGGTCCGCGGCCCGCAACGCCCGGGACAGGCTCCGGATCGCCGGCAGGTCCACCCGGAGCTCGAGGTCGGGCAGCGCGTCGCGCAGGCGCTCGAGGTCGGTGCGCTGATCGGAGAGGGTGGCCTCGGGCAGCGTCAGGCAGCGCTTCTGCAGGGCGGGGCGCAGGATCACCTGGCGCCCGACGCCGACCGTGGCCGCCTTCGGCCGGGTGACCAGGGGCGGCACCTCCACCCGCAGGTCCTGCTCGGCCCGCGCCCGGCAGGCCAGGCGCCAGCCCGCACGCAGCTCCTCCGGCCCGAACGCGCGCGGGTCCAGCCGCGACACCGTCACGTCGCCCTCGACGACCCGCATCCGGCACTTGCGGCAGGTGCCGTGGCCCCCGCAGGTGGAGTCGACGGCGATGCCGTTCCAGCTCGCGGCGTCGAACAGCGTCGCCCCGGCGGGGACCCGGACCTCGCGAGGGCGGGCTCCGTCGGGGTCGAACCGGATGCGGACCCGGTCCGACGGGGGCAGCTCCGGCAGCGCGGTCACGTCAGGCCGTCTTCCCCGCGGCCGCCGCCCGGGCGCGCGCGATCCAGGCCGCGCCCCACTCGTCGTTGCCGAGCAGCAGGTCCGCGGCCTTGACCGCCTCGACGATCTGCGGCGACCGCACGTCCATGATCGCGCTGGTCAGTCCGCAGGACATGGCCATCGGCAGGAACGTCGCGCCCAGCGCCGGGCGTCCGGGCATCCCGAAGGAGACGTTGGAGGCGCCGAGCGTCATGTTCAGGCCGAGCTCGCCGGAGATCAGCTCGATCGTCCGCAACGTCGTGCGGACGAGCGTCGTGTCCGCGCCCACCGGCATGGCCAGCGGGTCGACGACGATGTCCTCGACCGGGATGCCGTACTCGCCGACCGCGATGTCGAGGATCTTGCGGGTGATCTCCAGGCGGCGCTCCGGCTCGTCGGGGATCTCGTCCTCCTCGTTGGGCAGCGCGATCACCGCCGCCCCGTGCCGGGCCACGATCGGCAGGATCGCGTCCAGCCGCTCCCGCTCGCCGGTCACCGAGTTCACCAGCGCCTTGCCCTCGTACGCCGCGAGCCCGGCCTCGAGCGCCTCGACCACCGACGAGTCGATCACCAGCGGCAGGTCCGTGAGCTCCTGCACCATCGTGACGGCCTTGGCGAGCAGCTCGGCCTCGTCGGCGAGCGGGACGCCCATGTTGACGTCGAGCATGGTCGCCCCGCCGGCGACCTGCTGCTCGACGTCGACCTGGATGCGCGTGAGATCCCCCCGGCGCAGCTGTTCGGCGAAGATCTTCCGGCCGGTCGGGTTGATCCGCTCACCGATCAGGCAGAACGGTTGATCCGGACCGATCACGACCTCGCGGGTCGCGGAGCGGAGAACGGTGTGCATCAGACCCCCACGGCGGCGCGACGGGCGGCGAGCAGTTCCTTGGCCTTCCGGACGGCGGTGGCGGCGTCGGCGGCGTACCCGTCGGCCCCGACGGCGTCCGCGTACTCCTGGGTGACCGGGGCGCCGCCGACCATGACGATCACCCGGTCACGCAGTCCGGCCTTCTGCAGCGCGTTGATGTTGGCCTTGAACATCGGCATGGTCGTGGTGAGGAACGCGGAGAAGCCGACGATGTCCGGGTTGTGCTCCTGGATCCCGGCGATCACCTTCTCCGGCGACACCTGCACGCCGAGGTCGATCACGTGGAAGCCCGCGCCCTCCAGCATGATGTTCACGAGGTTCTTGCCGATGTCGTGGACGTCGCCCTTGACGGTGCTCATCAGGAACGTCCCGACCGTCCGGGCCCCGGTCTCGGCGAGCAGCGGGCGCAGGACGTCCAGCGCACCGCTCATCGCCTTGCCCGCGACGAGCATCTCCGGCACGAAGAAGTCGCCGCGCTCGAAGCGGGCGCCGACCTCCTCCAAGGCGGGGATCAGCGCGTCGAACAGCATCGTCTCGGGGGTCAGGTCCGCGTCGAGCCCCTCGTGCGTCAGCTCGAGTACGCGCGGCCTGTTCCCGACGAGCGTCTCGTCGTAGAGCCCGCGCAGGATCGTGTCGTGATCCGTCACGCCGAACCTCCCTTTCGTCCGGGTTGGTGCCCCAGCAGCGCGGACAACCCGCGCAGTTCGGTGACCAGCAGGTCCCCGAGCCTGGTGATGCCGTAGTCGTTGATGCGGTTCGTGGGTCCGGAGACCGAGACGGCGGCGACGACGGTGCCGTCGACCGCCCGCACGGGAGCGCCGACGGCGGCGAGCCCGAGCTCCAGCTCGTCCAGCGAGCCGGCCCAGCCCCGCCGGCGGACCTCGACGAGGGCGTGCTCGAACTGGGCGCGGTCGACCGGCGAGTGCGCGGTGCGGCGCTCCAGCTGGCCGGGCGGCAGCGCGAGCGCGCCGAAGGCGTAGAGCACCTTGCCCAACGCCGTGCAGTGCGCGGGCACGTCGACGCCGACCCAGTTCGTGGCCCCGATCAGGTAGCGGCTGTCGACCTGGTCGATCTCGACGAGCTGCCCGCCGCGCGCCACGGCGAGGTTCACCGTCTCCCGACAGAGCGACGACAGGTGCTCCATCGTGGGGCGGGCGAGCTCGGCGAGGTCGTGCAGCGCGCTGGGCCGGGCGGCGTGCAGCGAGAACAGCGCGCCCGGGCGGAACGCCCCGGCCCGGTCGCGGTACACCAGCCGGCTGCGCTCCAGGGCCTGCAGGAGCCGGGAGGTGGTGGACTTCGCCAGGCCGAGCTCGTCCACCAGCGAGCTGAAGGTGCGCGGCGCGCCGGACTCGACGATGAGGCCGAGCAGGGCACTTGCGCGTTCGACCGACTGACTGCCCGTCTGCGCCGCCATGAGAGCCGTCCAAAGTTTCACATTATGGAACCCGAGTTCTGACGATGGCGGCTACTGTGACGCCGGTCTCTCAGCACGTCAAGAGCGGAGAAGCACATGTTCCGCAACGCGATGCCCCGGTACGAGATCCTCTCCGAGGACGCGATGAGCACCCTCGACGCGGGCTGGCGCCGGCTGGTGTCGGAGATCGGCGTGGAGTTCGGGTCGGCCCGGGCCCTTGAGCTGTTCCGGCAGGCCGGCCAGAAGGTCGAGGAGTCCGACGGTCAGGGGGTCGTCCGGTTCGATCCCGACTTCCTGCTCGAGCAGGTCGCGAAGGCACCCCGGTCCTTCGACGTGCAGGCGCGCAACCCCGCGAACACGGTCCACATCGGCGACGACGCGATGGCGTTCGGGGCGGTCTACGGCCCGCCGTTCGTGCGCGAGGGCGACGTGCGCCGGGACGCGTCGATGGACGACTTCCGCAACTTCGCCCGCCTCGCCCAGGGCTTCGCCGCCCTCGACTCGGCGGGCGGGGTGGTCTGCGAGCCGGAGGACACGCCGCTGGACTCGCGGCACCTGGACATGACCCTCGCCCTGCAGACGCTCACCGACAAGATCTACATGGGCAACGTGGTGTCCGGGGTCAATGCCGCCGACACGATCGCGATGACCGAGATCCTCTTCGGCGGCCGAGCGGCGATCGAGGCCACCCCGGCCACGATCTCACTGATCAACTGCAACTCGCCGCTGCGCTGGGACGAGCGCATGCTGGAGGCGCAGCTCGCCTACAGCGAGGCCAACCAGGCCGTCGTGATCACCCCGTTCCTGCTGATGGGAGCGATGTCGCCGGTCTCGATCCCGGCGGCGCTGACCCAGCAGATCGCCGAGGCGCTCACCGGCATCGCGCTCTCCCAGCTCGTCCGCCCGGGCTGCCCGGTGATCTTCGGGTCGTTCCTGTCCAACATCGACATGCAGTCCGGCTCGCCCTGCTTCGGCACGCCGGAGTCGGCGGTCGGGCTGCTCTGCACGGGGCAGATCGCCCGCCGCTTCGGGCTCCCGGTGCGCTCCGGCGGTGGCCTCACGTCGAGCCAGACCGCCGACGCCCAGGCCGGCTACGAGTCGTTGATGACCCTGCTCCCGACGTTCCTCGCGGGCATCAACTGGGTGATGCACGCGGCGGGCTGGCTGGAGGGCGGGCTGGTCGCGAGCTACGAGAAGTTCGTGCTCGACGTGCAGCTGCTGGAGATGCTGCAGCACGAGTTCACGCCGCTCGAGATCGACGAGGCGTCGCTCGCGTTCGACGCGCACGACGAGGTCCGCCACGGCGGCCATTTCCTCGGTGCGGCCCACACCATGGAACGGTTCCGCACCTGCTTCTACCGACCGTTCCTCTCCAGCTCCGAGAACTACGAGCGCTGGATGCGCAACGGGGCGAAGGACGCCGCCGCCCGCGCCCGCGAGATCGCGCGGAAGCGGCTCGACGAGTACGAGCCTCCGCCGCTGGACGACGCGGTGCGCGAGGAGCTGACGGAGTACGTGACCCGGCGCCGCCGCGAGCTGGGCGACTAGGAGGACCACCTCATGGCGAATGTTCCCACCACCGCGCGCGTCGTGGTGATCGGCGCCGGCATCGTCGGCAACTGCCTCGTGCACCACCTCGCCCGCCTCGGCTGGCGGGACATCGTGCAGATCGACAAGGGCCCGCTGCCCAACCCCGGGGGCTCCACGGGGCACGCCTCGAACTTCATCTTCCCGGTCGACCACTCGCGTGAGATCGCCGACCTCACGCTCGACTCGATGCGCCAGTACAAGGAGCTGGGCGTCTTCACCGAGTCGGGCGGGTACGAGGTCGCCCGCACCGAGGAGCGGATGGAGGAGCTGCGCAGGCGGATGTCGTCGGCGCGGGCGTGGGGCGTCCCGGCCGAGCTGGTGACCCCGGACCACGTCGTCGAGCGCGTCCCGTACCTGGACAAGGACCAGATCCTCGGGGCGTTCTGGACGCCTTCCGTGGGCGTGGTCGACTCGCTGCGCGCGGGGACGCTCATGCGGGAGTCGGCGCTGGCCCTCGGGGCGCTCACCGTCGTGTCGACCGTCGAGGTGATCGGCATGGACGTCGAGCGCGGCCGGATCCGGCGCGTGCGCACCACCGGCGGCGACATCGAGGCCGAGACCGTGGTGATCGCGTGCGGGGTGTGGAGCCCGAAGCTCGCCAGGATGGCGGGCGCGGCGATCCCGCTCACCCCCGCCGTCCACCAGATGATCTCGGTGGGGCCGATCCCGCAGCTCGCCGAGCGGCCCGGCGAGATCTCCTTCCCGATCATCCGCGACATGGACACGTTCTGCTACGAGCGCCAGCACGGCGCCGACATGGAGGTGGGCTCCTATGCCCACCGTCCCATCCTGTGGGACCCGGAGGAGATCCCGTCGATCGACCAGGCGCGGCTCTCCCCCACCGAGGCGCCGTTCACCGCGGACGACTTCGACCCGCAGCTGGAGCAGGCGCTCGAGCTGATGCCCGACGCGCTCGCCGCCGAGGGGGCCGAGATCCGCTACGCCATCAACGGCCTGCTCTCGCTCACCCCCGACGGCGCCCCGATCCTCGGCGAGACGCCCGAGGTGAAGGGCCTCTGGTCCGCGGCGGCGGTCTGGATCAAGGAGGGGCCCGGCGTCGGCCGGGCGGTTGCGGAGTGGATGACGCAGGGGTACTCCGAGATCGACCTCCACCACTCCGACATCGCGCGGTTCTACCCGCACCAGCGCACCCGGGCCCACGTGCGCTCGCGGACGTCGGAGGCGTTCAACAAGACCTACGGCATCGTGCACCCGGGCGAGCAGTGGGCCGGCGAGCGCGGGAAGCGGCTCGCGCCCATGCACGCCGCGGAGCGCGCCGCGGGCGCCGAGTTCTTCGAGACCGTCGGCTGGGAACGGCCGATGTGGTACGCCTCGAACGAGGCCCTGCTCGGCGAGTACGGCGCGGCGGTCATGCCGCGCGAGCACGAGTGGGACTCCCGCTGGTGGTCGCCGATCATCAACGCCGAGCACCTCGCCCTGCGCGACCGCGCCGGCATCGTCGACCTGTCCGCCTTCGCGATCTTCGACGTCGTCGGGCCGGCCGCGGAGCAGGCGATCCAGGGGATCGTCGTCGCGCAGGCCGCCGTGGCCGAGGGCCGCGTGATCTACACACCGGTGCTCGACGCCCGGGGCGGCTTCCGGTCCGACCTCACGGTGATGCGGCTGGCGCACGACCGGTACCGGGTGGTCACCGGCGGCCTCCACGGCATGGCCGACCTGAAGTGGTTCGCCGACCACCTGCCCGACGGCGCCGCGATCGTGGACCAGACGTCGGCCTTCACCACCATCGGGCTGTGGGGTCCGCGGGCCCGCGACATCCTCGGCCGCCTCACCGACGACGACGTCTCGCACACCGGTTTCCCGTTCCTCACCTGCCGCGACATCGCCGTCGGCAGCGTCGGCGTGCTCGCGTCGCGGATCTCCTACGTCGGGGAGCTGGGCTGGGAGCTCTACGTCCCGATGGAGCAGGGCGCGCGGGTGTGGGAGCTGCTGCACGAGGCGGGACGGCCGGACGGGGCCGTCCCGGTCGGGATCGGCGTCTACGGCACCACCGGCCGGCTGGAGAAGGGCTACCGGGCGTTCGGGTTCGAGCTCGACGGCGAGCGCACCATCGTCGAGGCGGGGATGGCGCGACCGAAGGTCAAGGACGCCGACTTCGTCGGCCGGGAGGCCTACCTCGCCCACCGCGCGGCCGAACCGCAGGCGGTGCTGTGCACGCTCACCGTCGACGACCACCGGTCGGCCACCGGCGGCAACCGCTACATGCTCGGTGGCGAACCGATTCTCACCCGGGACGGCGGTGTGCTGACGGACGGGCACGGCCACCACCCCTACGTCACCTCGGCGGGGTCGGCGCCGTCCCTCGGCACACACCTGCTGATGGCCTACCTGCCACCGGACCAGGCGGTGGTCGGCAATCGGCTCGCCGTGTCCTACATGGAGGAGCTCTACCCGGTGACCGTTGGGTCGGCCGACGCCACGCCGCTGTTCGACCCGGCCAACGAGCGGATCAAGGGCTGAGCCATGGCGGACGTGCTGGTCTGCATCAAGCGGGTGCCCGACGTGGCCGGCGAGGTGCTGCTGACCCCGGACGCGCAGGCGGTCGACGCCCGCTTCGTCGGGTTCACCGTGAGCGCGCACGAGAACTGCGCCGTCGAGCTGGCCGTGCGCATCGCCACGGCCACCGGCGGCACCGCGACCGTGCTCACCCTGGGGCCCGAGGCCGCGGTCGAGCAGCTCCGCGCGGCCCTGGCGGTCGGCTGCGCCGCGGCCGTGCACATCGACGCCGACCCGGTCGGGTACGGGCCGGTGGACGTCGTCCGGGAGATCGCCGCCGTCGTGCGGACGCACGCCGCCGACGGCCGTGAGTACGACCTGATCCTGCTCGGCAACGACGCCGCCGACACCGGTGACTTCCAGGTCGGCGTCCGGCTCGCCTACGCGCTGGGCCGGCCGGTGGTCAACGGGGTGCGCACGGTCGAGGTCGACGGCGGCGTGGCGACGGCGCGCGGCGACGGGCCGGACGGCGTCGAGACGTACGCGGTGCCGCTACCCGCCGTCGTCACCGTGCTCGAGGGCGGCGTGGAGCCGCGCTACCCGTCAGTCGTCGGACGGATGAAGGCGAAGAAGATCCCGGTCGAGACCGTGGCACCGCGGCACGAGCCGACCGGCCCCGGCCGGGTGCGGCTCACGCTGCCGCCCGCCCAGCCGAGCACCGTGGAGGTGATCGGCGTCGGACCGGACGCCGCGCCGGCCGTGGTCGACCTGCTGCAGCACCTGGGGGTGGCCCGATGATCCTCACGCTCGTCGAGACCGACGCGGCCGGCGCGACCGAGGTGTCGCTGGAGGCCGTCACGTTCGGGCGCACCCTGGCCAGGCGGACGGGAGGCACGGTGCACGCCCTGGTGGTCGGCGCGTACCCGGGGGAGCTGGTCGACCAGCTCGCCGGCCACGGCATCGGCGAGGTGCACCACGCCACCGGCGAGGCCTTCTCGGCCTACGGCGGGGCCGTCTGGGCAGCCGCCGTGCAGGCCGCG
The DNA here is from genome assembly GCF_040648315.1 of Pseudonocardia sp. NPDC049154. NCBI lineage: Bacteria > Bacillati > Actinomycetota > Actinomycetes > Pseudonocardiales > Pseudonocardiaceae > Pseudonocardia > Pseudonocardia sp. NPDC049154. Next base: position 185,252 of record NZ_JBEZDN010000002.1, on the reverse strand, counting down.
GTGGCGGCCACCGACGCCGGGGCCGTCGTCGCCCCGGGCAGCCCGCGCGGCCTCGAGGTCATGGCCCACCTGGCCGCACGGCTCGACGTGCCGATGGCGGCCAACGTCGTCGGGCTGGGCACTGACGACGACGGGGACGGCGGTGCCGGCGGTGCCGGCGACGGCGGGGCGCTGCGGGTCACCCGCCAGGTGATGGGCGGCGCGGCGCTCGAGGAGATGCTCCTGCCCCGGCGCCCCGCGGTCCTCACGGTCGCCGGCCACGCCGTGCAGGCCGAGCAGGTCCCGCCGGTGCCGGTGACGGTGCGCGAGTTCGCCCCGGAGGTCACGGAGGCGGACCTGGTGACGCGGGTCGTGTCGACCGAGCCCGCCGCGCCGGACCTCTCGGGTGCGCTCACGTCGGCCAAGGTCGTGGTGGGCGCCGGGCGCGGGGCGGGCGGCGCGGAGGGCTTCGCGGGCGTGGCCGAGCTGGCGGAGCTGCTCGGCGGGGCACTCGGCGTGTCCCGCGTGGTGACCAGCATGGGCTGGCGCCCGCACCACGAGCAGATCGGCCAGACCGGGAGCCGGATCTCCCCCGACCTCTACATCGCGTGCGGCATCAGCGGGGCGATCCAGCACTGGGCCGGCTGCGCGAGCTCCAAGACGATCCTGGCGGTCAACACCGACGAGGCCGCGCCGATGGTCACCAAGGCGACCTACGCGGTGATCGGCGACATGCACGAGGTCGTGCCCGCGATCAACGCCGAGATCCGGCGCCGCCGGGGCTGAGGGGACCACGCGATGCCGACACCCACGCACGCCGAGCTGAGCGACGCCGTCCGCAGGTTGATGTTCCCGTTCAGCGTGGAGATCACCCCGCGCGAGGCGGCGACGCTCCCGCCGCTGCGCGACCACCTGGCGGCCGGGACGGCCGTCTACCTCACGTTCCTGCCGGACCAGCCGTGGGCCGACACGGTGGCGGTCGCCCGCGCCGTCCGGGAGGCCGGCCTGCGCCCGGTGCCGCACCTGGCGGCCCGGGCCGTGTCCGACCGCCCCGCGTTGCAGCGCATGCTGGCCGACCTCACCGCGGCCGGGGTCGAGGACGTCCTGCTCCTCGCCGGGTCCCTGACGACCCCCGTCGGGGAGTTCTCCGAGTCGGCGCAGGTCCTCGACGCGGGGCTCCTCGAGGAGGCCGGCATCGACCGCGTCGGGATCGTGGGCCACCCGGAGGGGCACCCCGACGTCGACGACGACGAGCTGTTCCGGGCCCTCGTCGCCAAGTGCGGCATCGCCCGGGCGCGCGGGTTCGACCTGCACCTCGTCACCCAGTTCTGCTTCGACCCCGGACCGATCGTCGCCTGGGAGCGGCGGATCCGGGCCGCGGGCGTCGACGTGCCCGTCCACGTCGGGCTGCCCGGCCTCACCTCCCCCGCGCGCCTGCTCCGGTACGGCCTGCGCTGCGGGGTGGGGCCCTCCCTCAAGGTGCTCCGGCAGCAGGCCGGGAGCGTGCTCAAGCTGGCGACCTCGCCGGTCCACCATCCCGACGCGACCCTCCTCGGCCTGGCGGCCGCGGTGGCCGCCGACCCCCGCAGCCTGCTGCGCGCGGTGCACTTCTTCCCGTTCGGCGCGCTCGTCCCCACCGCCTCCTGGGCGGCGGACATCCGCGACGGGCGGTTCGAGATGGACGACCGCGACTCCCTGCGCGTGACCGCCTGACGCCCCTGCCACGACCGAGGAGACTGTCATGTTCCTTCCGCCGGATCTGAAGATCGCGCAGGCGGCGTCCCTGAAGCCGCTCGACGACGTGGCCGCCGCCATGGGCATCGGGCCGCACCTGCTCGAGGGGTACGGCGAGCACGTCGCCAAGATCAAGCTCGCGGCGATCGAGGAGCTCGCGGACCGGCCCCGGGCCAAGTACGTGGTGGTGTCCGCCGTGACGCCGACCCCGCTGGGCGAGGGCAAGACCACCACCACCGTCGGCCTCGGGCAGGCGCTGTGCCAGACCGGGCGGCAGGCCACCGTGGCGATCCGGCAGCCGTCCATGGGCCCGACCTTCGGGATCAAGGGCGGGGCGGCCGGCGGCGGCTACAGCCAGGTCGTCCCGATGGACGTGCTCAACCTCCACCTGACCGGCGACTTCCATGCCGTCACCGCGGCGCACAACCTGCTCTCGGCCGTCCTGGACAACCACCTCTACCAGGGCAACGCCACCGGCCTCGATCCGCACGCCATCACCTGGCGACGGGTGCTCGACGTCAACGACCGGGCGCTGCGCAACGTGATCGTCGGCCTCGGCAGCAGGACGGACGGGATCCCGCGCCAGACCGGGTTCGACATCACCGCGGCCAGCGAGGTCATGGCGATCTTCGCGCTCGCCCGGTCGCTGCAGGAGATGCGCGAGCGGTTCGGCCGCATCGTCGTCGGCTACACGCCGCAGGGCACGCCGGTGACCGCGGAGGACATCGGCGGCGCCGGCGCCATGACGGCCATCATGCGGGACGCGTTGAAGCCCAACCTCATGCAGACGCTGGAGAACACGCCGGTGCTGGTGCACGCCGGCCCGTTCGGCAACATCGCCCACGGGAACTCGTCGGTGGTGGCCGACCTCATCGGCATCCACGGCGGCGACTTCCTCGTCACCGAGGCCGGGTTCGGGGCCGACATGGGCGCGGAGCGGTTCTTCAACATCAAGTGCCGGGCCTCCGGCCTGACCCCGGACGCCGCGGTGGTCGTGGCGACCGTGCGGGCGCTCAAGGCGCACTCCGGGCGGCACCGGATCGTCGCCGGCCGGCCGCTGCCGGAGGCGCTCCTCGCCGAGAACCCGGACGAGGTCCACATCGGCGGGGCCAACCTGCGCAAGCAGATCCAGAACATCCGGATGCACGGGGTGTCGCCGGTCGTCGCGGTCAACGCCTTCCCCGGCGACCACGCCTCCGAGCACGCGGCGATCGCCGAGATCGCGCAGGAGATGGGCGCGCGGGTGGCCGTCTGCACGCACTTCACCGACGGTGGGCGCGGGGCCCGGGAGCTGGCCGACGCGGTCGCCGAGGCCGCCGACGAGCCGTCCCGCTTCCGCTTCCTCTACCCGGACTCGGCCGGCCTCGAGGAGAAGATCGAGACGATCGCGACGAAGGTCTACGGCGCCGACGGGGTGGACTACGACCGCGCCGCGGCCCGCCAGCTCGCGACCTACGAGGCGAACGGCTACGGCCGCCTGCCCGTCTGCATCGCCAAGACCCACCTGTCGCTGTCGTCCGACCCGTCGCTCACGGGGGCGCCCACGGGCTGGCGCCTGCCCGTCCGGGAGGTCCGGGCGTCCGTCGGGGCCGGGTTCATCTACCCGATCTGCGGCGACATGCGGACGATGCCCGGCCTGGGCGCCAGCCCGGCCGCCCACCGGGTGGACGTCGACCGGGACGGGAACATCGTCAACCTCTCCTGATCCTCACCCGAGGGCACCGCGGACGTCGTCGCGGACCCGTGCGGCCCGGCGCAGGAGGTCGTCGACGGACCCGACGGCGGCGGCGAGGTCGCCGGCCTCCGCGGTGCCGCGGCGCGGCGCGATGTCGGCCTCGACGTTCGTGCGGCTGATGCTCAACGCCGCGGCGGTCGCGTCGGCGGCGGCGGCCACGTCCGCGAGGAGGGCACCGCTGCCGACCTCGGCCATGCGCTCGCACAGCCCGACGAGCTCCGCCCCGATCCGGACCAGCTCGGCCGGCGGACCCGCGGCGGCGAGGAGGGCGTCGCCGATCGCCGCGCTGCGTCGCGCCCGCTCGGCCTCGGTGGTCCGCGGGAGTGCGTAGGCCGCGGCGACCTCGTCGACGGCGGCGATGTCCGCCTCGGCGAGGCCGAGCGCCGCGTCGTGCAGCTCCTCCGCCCGCCCGAGCACGCCCTGCGCGACCTCGCCCACCGGGTGGTCGCGGCCGACGCGGAACCGGGCCACCATGACCAGCAGCGCCGCGGCCTGGGCCGCGGTGAGCGCGGCGACGGCGGAGCCCGCGGGCGACGGGTTCCGCGCCGCCAGGCGTCCGAGGTAGGCGTCGATGCTCCAGCTCCGCACCCCGCCCACGCTAACGGCGACACGGCGGCTCCGGTATTGGGATGGATGGCGGTCCCCCTCGGCACCCGACAGCAGGACGCTGTGACCCACGTCACCGATGGGGAACGTTCGAAGGGAGTGCCGGAGCGATGGGGAACTACTACTCCGAGGAGATCCACGGTCGGCACGAGTACCTCGACCTCGGCGACTTCGAGCTGGCCGGGGGGATCACGCTGCCCGACGCCCGGCTCGCGTACAAGACCCGGGGAACGCTGAACGACGCGAAGGACAACGCCATCCTGTTCCCACACATGTGGTCCGGGACGTCGGCGTCGATGGAGATCTTCGTCGGGGAGGGCCGGCCGCTCGACCCGTCGAAGTACTTCATCATCTTCCCGGGCCAGTTCGCGAACGGGTTCTCGTCCTCACCGAGCAACACGCCGCCCCCGTTCAACGGCGGCGCCTTCCCGAACGTCACGATCAGCGACGACGTGCGGGCACAGCACAGGCTCGTGACCGAGGTCTTCGGGATCGAGCGCCTCGAGCTCGTGCTGGGCTGGTCGATGGGCGCCGAGCAGACCTACGAGTGGGCCGTCCGGTACCCCGACATGGTCAAGCGGGCGCTCCCGTTCGCCGGCACGGCCAGGACCACCGCCCACGACTACATCTTCGTACGCTCGCACGAGGACGCGCTCAAGTCCGACCCGGCCTGGGACGGCGGGTTCTACAAGGACCAGAGCGACGTCCACGTGGGTCTCCGCCGCCACGCGCAGACCTGGTCGGTGATGGGGCTGTGCCCGGAGTTCTACAACTCCGAGGCCTACCGGGCCTACGGCTTCTCCTCGCTCGAGGACTTCCTGCACCGGTTCTGGGAGAACTACTTCGCGCCCATGGACCCGAACAACCTCATCTGGATGGGCTGGAAGTGGCGCCACGGCGACGTCAGCCTGCACACGAACGGAGACCTGGCCGCAGCGCTCGGGCGGATCACGGCGAAGACGTACGTCGTGCCGTTCTCCCGGGACATGTTCTTCCCGCCGGAGGACTGCGAGGCCGAGCAGCGCCTGATTCCGAACAGCGAGTTCCGTGTCGTGGACTCGCTGTGGGCACACTTCGCGATGTTCTGTCTCGCCGACCGTGACCGCGAGCAGATCGACGGATGCATCGGTGACCTGCTGAAGGAGCACGTGGACTGACCGGGAGGGCGTGGCCGGACGGTCGGGCTCGCGGTCGACGTCACCGGCACTCGACCGCGGGTCGATCGTCCGGGCTGCTCGAGGGGCGGCCGCTCCTCCGATACCGCGCGGGTATCGAAGGAGCCGGAAGAGGCCCTGGAACCGATCGCCCGGCGGGAGCTCGGCCTACGCCCCCTTCAGCTCCGCGAGGATGCGCTGCCGGAGCCGGTACTTCTCGACCTTGTTCGTGGGCGTGCGCGGGATGTCGTCGACGATCCGGACGTGCCTGGGCCGCATGTACTTCGGCATGGTCCGGACCGCGAAGGCGTCGACCTCGTCGGCGGTGAGTGCAGCCCCGTCGGTAGGGACGACGTAGGCCACGATGTCGTCCTCGTCCCCCTCGGCGCCCGGGATCGGGAACGCGGCGCTCATCCGGATCACCGGGTGCTGGTTGAGCATGTCCTCGACCTGGAACGACGACAGGTTCTCCCCGCGCACCCGGATCCGGTCCCCGAGCCGGTCGACGAAGTAGAACAGCCCGTCCTCCCCCACGAGCGCGGCGTCGCCGGTGTGGAACCAGAGGTTGCGGGTCGCGACGACCGTGGCCTCCGGCTTGTTCAGGTAGGACTCCGGCAGCAGCCCCGGGACCTTCGGTCGGACGGCGAGGTGGCCCGGCTCCTCGGGCCCGCACTCCTCGTCGCGCTCGTTCCGGACGGTGACCTCGAAGAACGGGCTCGGCCGTCCCATCAGCCCCTTCCGGCCCGCCTGCTCGGCGGACAGGACGGGCACGCCCTTGGCCACGGCGACCGAGGCCATCTCCGAGTGCGAGTACCCGCGGTAGAGATCGGCCGGCGTGCCCTCACCGGGAGCGGTCTCCTCGATCAGCACGCACAACGGGGCCCCTGCCTCGGTCTGCCCGAACCCGGCCCCCACGTGGTCGATCCCGAACCGGCGGCAGAACTCGGCGTGCTGCAACGGCAGCGGCTGCATGTAGGCCTTGTTCAGGGTGTTCCGGCGGTCGTCGGCGGAGGCGGGCGCCTTGGACAGCCAGGGGATCATGACGTCGAGCAGGATCGCCGCGGTCGCCCCGCGGGAGTGGATCCGCTCCCAGAACCGGGTGGGGCTGAACCGGTTCCACACCGCGACCTCGGCGCCCTGCCAGAGCCCGCGGCCGAAGTTCGCGAGCGCCCCGCCGACGTGGTACATCGGCAGGTCGTTGTAGACGACGTCCTCCTCGGACAGCGGCGCCCGCAGCCCCCACGTGTACTGCGCCATCCAGCGGAAGGGTTGCAGCACGCCCTTCGACGGCCCGGTGGTCCCCGAGGTGTAGAAGACGTTGGCCGGGTCGTCGAAGGTGAGCGTGACCCGCGGCGCGTCCGCGTCCGCCACGAGATCACCCCAGGCCACGGGCCGGAACGTCGGGTGCAGGTCGGGTGCGGGCGCGTGGTCGTGCGCCGAGGGCGGCGGCGTGTAGACGGCGACGGCGGGCGGCTGCTCCAGCACGTCCGCGACGGCGTTCAGGGCGGGCAGCAGCGCGGGATCGGTCACGATCAGCACAGGCCGGGTGTCGTCGAGCTGGTACGAGAGCAGCCTGCCGGTGTAGGAGAAGTTCACCGGCGCGTAGACCGCCCCGGCCTTCCAGCAGCCGACCATCACCAGCGCGGTGATCATGGGGTTGAGGCTGAAGACCGACACCCGGTCGCCCCGGGCCACGCCGCAGTCGACGAGGTTGCCGGCGATCGCGTCCGTCCGGCGGTCGAACTCGGCGTAGGTGAACGAGACGTCGTCCTCGCCGTAGTAGAGGAAGGTCCGGTCACCGGTGGTCCGGGCCCAGTGCCGGAGCCGGTCGGTGATCAGCTCGTCCTCGGCACGCAGACGGGCGGTGAGCTCCTTCTCGGACATCGGGTTCCTCACGGTCGGGTGCCGAAAGCGGGGCGGCCGAGCTGCTCGGGCAGCAGGCGGTAGGCGTCCTGCACCCACTCGCACAGCACGGCCCGGCTCTCGCGGGGGTCGATCAGGTCCTGCACGCCGAACCGCTCCACGGTCCGGAAGGGCGAGGCCAGCGCCTCCAGCTCGCGCTCGATCCGGGCGATCTCGGCCGCGCGGTCCGGGGCGTCCTCGAGCTGGGCGCGGAAGGCCGCTTCGACGCCGCCCTTCGCGGGCAGGGAGCCCCAGGTGGCGGACGGCCAGGCCCACGTCCGGTTCGGCCGGTGCCGGTTGACGATCCCGGCGCCGCCGACCCCGAACACCCGCCGCACGATGATCTCGGCCTGCGGCACCCGCGCCTGATAGACAGCGGCGATCGCCCGGACCCCGAAGCGGATCGTGGCCTTGCGCTCCGCGCCCGAGCCGACCGACGCACCACCCTGGTCGGTGAGGCTGACCAGCGGGAGGTGGAAGGTCTCGCAGAGGTCGACGAGCCGGGTGATCGCCTGCGCGCCCTCCGCCGAGATCGTCACGCCGCGGGTCGGGTCGGTGGCGATCACGCCGACGGGGTGGCCGTCGAGCCGAGCCAGTGCGGTGACCGTCGCGCCGCCGTACTCGGCGTAGCGGAAGACCGAGCCCTGGTCGAACACGGCCTCGAGCAGCGCGTCCACGTCGTAGGGCTCGCGGGGGTTGCGGGGCACGGCGCGCAGCAGGCCCTCCTCCGCGCGGTCCGCCGGGTCCTCGCCGGGCACGACCGGGGGCACCTCGAACACGCTCTGCGGCAGGTAGGACAGGAACCCGCGGATCACGCCGAAGGCCTCGTCCTCGCTGCGGACGAACCGCTCGATCAGCCCGTTGCTGCGGTGCACCTCCGCGCCGCCCAGCTGTTCCTTGGTGAGGTCCTCGCCGGAGCTGCCCTTCACCACCGGCGGCCCGGCGGTGAAGACCTGCCCGATGCCCTCGACCATCAGCGCGAGGTGGGACATGGCCAGCCGCGCGGCGCCGAGCCCGACCGTCGGGCCGAGGCACGCGGACACGACCGGAACCAGGGAGAGGTTCTCGACGACCGCGTCCCAGCCCGGGTTGACCGGCAGGTAGTGGTAGCCGTTGCGCTGCGCGGTGACCACGCTGCCGCCGCCGCTCGCGCCGTCCAACAGCCGGACGATCGGCAGCCGCATCGCGCCGGCGTACTCCTCGGTGAACACCTGCTTCTGCCAGATCGCCGCGTCCCCGGAGCTGCCGCGGATGGTGAAGTCGTCCGCCCCGACGACGGCGCGGCGGCCCTCGATCCGCGCCGTGCCCGCGACGAAGTTGACCGGCAGCAGCGAGGTCAGCTCGTCGTCCGCGGAGTAGGTGGCGAAGCCGGTGAGCGGGGCGATCTCGGAGAAGCTGCCCTTGTCCACCAGCGCGTCGATCCGCTCGCGGACGGTCAGCCTGCCCGTCTCGTGCTGGCGGGCGACCTTCTCCGGGCCGCCCATCTCGCGGCCGAGCGCACGGCGGCGGTGGACCTCATCGGCCTCGCCCTCCCACCCCTCCTCGACCGCCGGGATGTCGGGGGCGACCACGTCGTCGTCCGACGCCGAGGGCTCCAGCACGAGCAGCGGCGCACCCTCCTCGACGACGGTCCCGACCTCGGCCAGCAGGCGCCCGACGGTCCCGGCGGTCTCGGCGCGGACCGCGAACTCCATCTTCATCGCCTCGAGGACCAGCAGCCGCTCGCCGCGCCGGACCCGGCTGCCGGACTCCACCGCGTACTCGACGACGACCCCGTCCATCGGTGCGCGGACCGCCGGCCCGACGACGGCCCCACCGGCCGCGACCTCGTGGCCCGGTTCGTCCGCGGCCGTGGGGAACCGGGCCGCCCGGTCGGTGCTCCGTAGCTCGGCGAGGTGCTCCGCCACGAAACCGGTGCTCGACGGGCCGCCGGTGAAGTCCGGATGGGTCAGCACCGCGCGCAGGAACGGGATCGTGGTCGCGAGCCCCTCGATCCGGAACTCGGCCAACGCGGCGTCCGCGCGTCGGGCCGCGTCCGCGAACGTGGCGCCGCGAGTGATCACCTTGGCCAGCAACGAGTCGAAGCGCGGGCTCGTCCGCAGGCCGGCGTAGCCGTAGGTGTCCACCCGCACGTGCGGGCCGGCGGGCGGGTCGAAGGCGGTGAGCAGGCCCGCGCGGGGACGCGGCGTGCCGTCCTCGTCGAGCTCCTCGGTGTTGACCCGGGCCTGGACCGCGAAGCCCCGCGGCGCTCCTTCCACGTCCGGCGCGGCGCCCTGCGCGAGGCGGATCTGGGTCTCGACGAGGTCGACGCCGGTGACCTCCTCGGTCACGGTGTGCTCGACCTGCAGCCGCGGGTTGAGCTCGAGGAACCACACGTCGTCGCCGTGGACCAGGAACTCGACCGTGCCCAGGCTCTCGTAGCGGACGTGCTCGCCGATCCGGATCGCCGCGGCGTGGAGCCGCTCGCGGACCACCGGGTCGAGGAACGGCGCGGGCGCGATCTCGATCAGCTTCTGGTGCCGGCGCTGGATCGAGCAGTCACGTTCGCCGAGGTGCCGCACCTGCGTGCCGTCCCCGACGATCTGCACCTCGACGTGTCGCGCGGCCTCCACCAGCTTCTCGACGTACAGCTCTCCGGACCCGAACGCCTGCTCGGCCTCGGACCTGCAGCGGGCGTAGGCGTCGGCCAGCTCGTCCGCGTCGGTCACGGCCCGCATCCCGCGACCGCCCCCGCCGGCGAGCGCCTTGAGCATCACGGCGCCGTGCTCGGTCAGGAAGGCCGCGGCCTCGTCCAGGGTGGTCGGGCCGAGGGTGCCGGGCAGCACCGGGACACCGGCCTCGCGGGCCGTGGCGCGGGCTCGGACCTTGTCGCCGAACAGGTCCAGGAGCTCGGGTCGCGGGCCGACGAAGGTCAGTCCGGCGTCGGCGCAGAGCCGGGCGAAGGCGGCGTTCTCGCTGAGGAAGCCGTAGCCGGGATGGACCAACGTGGCGCCTGCGTCCCGAGCCACCGCGACGACGGCCTCCTGGTCCAGGTAGCCCGGGATCTCGTGGGCCTCGTCGGCGAGGGTGACGTGCGGGGCGGCGACGTCGTCGGCCACGAACACGGCGACCGTCCGTAGGCCCAGCTCACGGGCGGCCCGGACGAGGCGGACGGCGATCTCGCCCCGGTTGGCGACGAGCAGGGTCACGAGACCTCCACGGTGAGGGAACGCAGCAACTGCGCGACGAGCCGGTCGATGATCTGGTCCCGGGTCAGCGAGCCGTCCGGCCGGTACCAGACCGCCGGGCCGAAACAGGCCCTGATCAGGGTGAACGCAGTGAGCTTGACGTCGTCGACCACGAGGCTGCCCTCGGCCGCGCCCTCGCGGAGCAGGGTCTCGAGCAGGCGTTCGTAGCGACGCTCGATGGCGCGGACCTCGGCCAGGTGCTCGGCGTCGAGGCCGTGCAGCACCGGCAGGAGGATCACGTGCTTGGCGAGGGGGTCGAAGGCCGCGGCGGCGAGATCCCGCAGCGCCGCCTCGATGCGCTCGCGGGCGGACCCCGGTCGGCGCACGATCTCGTCCAGCCGCTCGACCGCAGCACCCGAGGTGGCCCGCCGGGTCTCGACGACCAGCTCCTGCTTGCTGCGGAACTGGTAGTAGAGGACGCCCTTGCTGACGCCCATCTGCGCGGCGATGTCCTCCATCGTCGCGGCCTCGTAGCCCTTGCGGGCGAACACCTCCGCCGCGGCCGCGAGGATCCGGCGGCGCTGCTCCTCGCGGTGCCCGGGATCGCGGACGGCACTGCCCCGCAGGCCGATCTTGGCCATCGGCCCTCCCGTCGCGTCGTCGCGCCCCGAGGTTCAACTCGTCGGTTTATACCCGAGCGTATGACAATGGCCGTGACGGGTCAACGGCGCACGGTCCTCCACCTGGTGGCCTGACCACGCAGGGATGCGGCTTTAACCTCGACCGCGTGAGCATCGCCGTTCCCACCGACGACCTGGCCGCGACCGTCGCCCGCTTCGGCTTCGCCTACCTTCTGACCATCGCGGACGACGGCAGGCCGCACGTCGCCGCGGTCTCGCCGGCGGTGACCGACGGCGGCCTCGTCGTCGGCGGTCTCGGCAGCCGCACCCGTGCCAACGCGACCGCGCGGCCCGTCGTCACGCTGGTCTGGCCGCCGAGCTCCGCGGAGGAGCACTCGCTGATCGTCGACGGGAGTGCGGCGCTGTCCGGCGACGCACTCGTCGTCACACCGACGCGGGCGGTCCTGCACCGCCCTGCGCCGGCCCCGACCCCGGGTCCCGGGTGCGGCGCCGACTGCGCGGAGGTCCCGACGGGTGCCTGACGACGCCTGGGCGGCCCTGGCGGACGCGTTCGTCGACGGCGCCTACGCCACGGTCAAGGGCCGGGTGCGGACCTACGTCCTGCACCAGCAACTGCTCCGGCACCTCCCGACCGCGCCAGCGGCCGTCCTCGACGTGGGCGGTGGCGCCGCCCACCAGTCCCTACCGTTGGCCCGGCTCGGCCATGAGATCACCGTGCTGGACCCGTCGGCGGCGATGCTGGCCCGGGCGCGGCACCGCCTCGGGGCGGAGCCCGAGGCCGTGCGGCGGCGGGTCCGCCTGCTCGAGGGCCCGGGCGAACAGGCCGACGTCCTGACCGACGCCCGCCAGTTCGACGCCGTCCTGTGCCACGGCGTGCTCATGTACCTGCCCGATCCGGCTCCGATGGTGGCGGCGCTGTGCCGCTGCGTCGCCCCGGGAGGTTCCCTGTCCCTGATGGCACTGAACCGCCGGACACTGGCGGTCCGGCCGGCACTCGAGCGACGCTGGTCCGACGCCCTGACCGCCTTCGACGCCGGCTCCGAGCCCGGCGTGCTCGGAGCCGAGACCCGCGCCGACACGGTCGAGGGCCTGTCGGGGCTGCTGCGGGACGGAGGCCTCGAGGCCGAGGCCTGGTACGGCGTGTGGCTCTTCGCCGACTGGATGGACATCCCCCTCGACACCACGGACGTCGGGGCCGTCTCCGAGGTCGAGCTCCGCGCCGCGTCATGTGACCCGTACCGGCAGCTCAGCCGCGTGTTCCACCTGGTCGGGCGCAAGCCGGTCCGACCGGGCCGTCCTCGCCCGGACGGAGCGCGGAGCTGACGCCACGAAGGCCCTCCCCGTCCGGCCGGCGGGCGAGCACGGTGTGCGGGGCGGCCTCCCGGGCGGGGTTGCCCTCCCACCGGGCGCCCGGCGGGATCTCCTCGCCCTTCATGACGAAGGTCCCGGCGTCGAGCTCGGCCCCGTCGCCGACCGTCACGCCGTAGTGCACGAAGGCGCCGGCACCGAGGGTGGCCCGCGCGCCGACGGTGCTGCGGTCGGACTTGAACGCGCCGTCCTCCTGCGAGTGGCACTGCACGACCGTGCCGAAGTTGAGCGTGGCCTCGTCGCCGATCGTCACGAGGGTGCGTTCCGGGAGGAAGCAGCCGTCGTCGAACACCCGCCGGCCGAGCCGCACCCCGAGCGCACGCGACAGCAGGTTCTTGAACGGCGTGCCGGCGAAGGCCTGGTCGAAGTCGGGGATCACGAGCTTCCAGAACCGCTCGTGCCACCAGAAGTACGGGTCGTAGATCGAGCAGGACCGCGGCGTCAGCGACCGGTACCGGAGGACGGCCCGCTCGACCAGGCAGAAGAACACGACCGTGTAGAGCAGCGACCCGACCAGGTCGGCGGCGACCGCCTCCACGCCGACGGACCGGTAGATGTCAGAGGCCGCCATGGCCAGCAGGACCATGCCCAGCAGATGCACCCAGCGCACGACGAGGAACAGCGCCATGCTCCGCAGGTTGTAGCGGTTCTTGCGGGACAGTCGCTGCCGCAGCTCGGCCCGGCTCCGCACCGCGAACCGGTGGTCGCGCTCGACGGTCCGCGGGATCGGGAAGCACGGGGCCCCCAGCAGCCCGGTGTCGTGGCGCGGCTCCCCGTCCATCGGGACCAGGACCTTGGTGGCCAGCAGGACGTTCTCGCCCGTGCGGCCCTGCGACGGGTACATGATCCGGTTGCCGAGGAAGCTGTGCGCCCCGATGGTCACCCGCGAGATCCGGAACGAGGTCGCCGAGAAGTCCGCGTTGATGACCGAGAGCCCGTCGGCCACCATCGTGCCGCGCCCGACCGTGACGTGGAACGGCGTCTCGTGCCGCAGCTCGGTCCCGAAGTTCGACCCGGTCTGCTCGGCGGCGTCGACGTCGTAGCCGATCCAGCGCAGGTACCCCACGATGTACGAGCTGTCCCCGAACAGGCGGTTGAAGAACCTGACGTTGGTCAGCCGGCCGATCGTGCGGTGCAGGCCGTAGTGGACGCCGTAGAGCCGGTAGGTCCGATCCGCCCGCAGCGGCAGGTTCAGCAGCCGCGGCACCACCGCCACGCCCACGAGGCCGAGCAGCAGGACGCCGAGGAACAGCACCGTCGTCACCACCAGGGCATCGCGGTAGTAGGCCCAGGTCGTGAAGGCCGTCGCCCCGGAGTCGAGGACGCCGCCGAGCGGGGTCTCGTCGAGCAGGACCCCCGCGAACCCGACCGCGACCGGGAGGTAGACCGCGACCGCGAGAACCAGTTGGACCGCCGCGTGGACGATGCGCCGCCCGCTGCCGCACCGGAGCGATCCACCGGTGTGCAGGTCGGCACCGCCGGGAACGGCGGGCACGCCGTGCCACGACTCCCCCGCGGGCACCGCTTGTCCGGCGACGAGCGCGGAGGCGTGCCCGATCTGGGATCCGTCGTCCATCGCGGTGCGGATGTCCAGCACGGCTCCCTCCCCGACCACGACGTCGCGACCGAGCGTCACCGGACCGGTCTCGAGAACCCCTCCGCGAGCGCGGTAGCCGTTCAACTGCGCATCCTTGCGGACGACCGTGCCGGCGCCGATGGTGATCAGGTCGGTGCACACCGGTAGCGTCCGGGAGTAGATCGTCACGCCCTTGCCCACCCGCGCCCCGAGAGCCCGCAGGTACAGCACCATCAGCGGCGAGGCCGAGCTGGTGTGCGAGCGGCCGCCGGTGAGCAGCAGCAGGGGGCTCGCCCGGACCAGGGTCTTGACCAGCCAGAACCGGAAGTAGTCAAGGCTCCAGATGCGGATCTCGCGCGGCCGCCACCGGCCGACGAGCACCCACTTGGCCGCGACCGGCAGCAGGCACATCGAGACGAAGATCGTTGCCCCCGCCTCGACCGCGCGCAGGTAGAGGCTCGCCGGGCCGAAGCCGGCGGCGACGACGTACTCGTAGGAGAGCGTGGTGGCGATCGCGAAGCCGTAGCAGTAGGCCACGAACGCCAGGAACTGCAGGAGGCCGCAGAAGAGGTAGCCGGCGGTGCCGGCCCGCGGGCGCGCCGGCGCGGCGGCGTCCGTTGCGCGGGCCGGTTCGGGGACGGGCGCGACGGCGAGGGCGGCGGCCAGGCTCGCGATCGTCGGATGGTCGTAGACGTCGCGCATCGACGGCGACGGCAGATCCTCCCGCTTCCGCGCCCTCGCGCAGAAGCGGGCCAGCACCATCGAGTCGGCGCCGAGGTGGTCGAAGAAGTCGTCATCGGGCTCGACCCGCTCCACCCCGACCACGTCGGCCAGGAGCGCGGCGAGCGCCGACCCGGTGCCGGTGATGTCGGGCGATGTCGTGACGAGGTCGACAGGTGTTCCTGCCACGAGGTCTCACTCTCGAACGTCGGGTCCGGTACCGGAGCCGTACGGACGCACACGTCCGCAGGAGTACCGGTGAGGGCGTCCGGCCGCGGCGCCGTCGGCGTGGGAGACGGCCGGCGCGCCGGAAGCGCAGGCCACGGATCGGGCCCGGTGCGCTTCCGGTGTGGTGTGGGTGGTGCTTCTTCCCCCTTCACGACCGGCGGCACGTGCGCCGCCGATCACCCCCCGCGGCCGCTTCTGCGCGGCCGACGTGCTGACAGATCCCGCGACGAGCCGCTCACGTTGCATGACACAACGAGCTTCACGCGATCGTCGTAGACAACGTGGAGCATTCGGGACCTATCGCCGTCGGCCCCCGACCGTGTCGGGCCGTCCGGCGTCACGGCTGTCTCATCGGTCCTCGCCCTCTGAGACACTCCACCCGCAGATCGTCTGGACCACGGGAGGAGTGCGCGATGGGAAGCACGACGGACCGCCTCGTCGTCGTGACCGGTGCCGCCGGCGCGCTGGGCCGAGCGGTGGTCGCCGAGTTCCTCGGAGCCGGGCGCGAGGTCGTGGCACTGGACCGCGCCGGTGACCCGCTCGACGAGATCGGCCGTCTCGACGGAGTTCACCCGGTCGCGGCCGGCCTGTCCGAGCCCGCCGAGGTGACCACCGCCTGGACGACGATCGACTCGATCGGCACCCCGGACGTGCTCGTGGCGCTCGCCGGCGGCTTCCGCCCCAGCTCGCTGGCCGAGCTCACCGAGGACGTCTGGGACGCGATGTGGCAGTCCAACGTCGCCTCCCTGCTGTGGTGCGCCCGCGAGGCAGCCGCCCGGTTCGGCCCTGCGGGTGGGGGCGCCATCGTCACGGTGGGCTCGAAGACCGCCGTGAGCGGTCCCGCTCCCCTCGCGCACGCGACGAGCAAGGCGGCGGTGGTGCGGATGACCGAACTGCTGGCCGAGGAGCTCCGCCCCCAGCGGATCCGCGTCAACGCCGTGCTGCCGTCGGTCATCGACACCCCGGCCAACCGCACCTGGATGTCACCGGACCTCGCCGCCCGAGCCGTCAGCCCGGAGGCGATCGCCCGGGTGATCGCCTTCCTCGCCGGCCCGGACGCCGCGCCGATCAGCGGAGCCCGTATCCCGGTCTACGGGGACGCCTAGAAGCCCCGTTCCGCCAGGCCGATCCACATCTGCGCAGGGGACCCGGCCAGGGCGGCGCGCAGTGGACGGCTCGCGACGCGACCAAGACCTCCCGCGGCGAGCTGTTCAGCCCGCATGACCGCCCTCGCGCATTCGCCGACACGCTGTCCCCTGATCGCCCGAGTCCCCCGTCATCAACGGGCCCGGCCGGCCGGTCGATCCCGACGGCGTCCCCTCAGGTCGACGCTGGAGGTCACCCACCGCACCGACCGGAGAGGGGAACCGTGTCCACCGCCGTCCACATCCCGCCGTCCCCCGGCCCGACGCCCTCCGCGGGCCTGCCGCCCGACCGCAAGGCGGTCCGCCGGATCACCATCGCCAGCATGGCCGGCACGACGATCGAGTTCTACGACTACTTCATCTACGGCACGGCCGCCGCGCTCGTCTTCCACAAGGTCTTCTTCCCGCACACGGACGGCGTCGTCGGCGCGATCGCGGCGTTCGGGACCTTCGCCCTGGTCTACGTGTTCCGGCCGGTCGGGTCGGTCCTCTTCGGGCACGTCGGCGACCGGCTCGGTCGCAAGCGGACCCTGATCGTCACGCTGTTGACGATGGGCCTGTGCACCGTCGCCGTCGGGCTGATGCCCGGCGCGGCGACCATCGGCGTCGCCGCCCCGATCCTGCTGGTCGCCCTCCGCGCCGTGCAGGGCCTGGCCGTGGGCGGCGAATGGGCCGGGGCCGCCCTGTTCGCGACCGAGAACGCCCCCGACGGGCGGCGCGGACGCTTCGCCCTCTACCCGCAGGTCGGCGCGACCGTCGCGTTCGCGCTCGCCGCCGCCACCTTCCTCGCCGTCGACCTCGGGGTCGGCGAGACGAGCGACGCCTTCCTCTCCTGGGGCTGGCGGGTGCCGTTCCTGCTCAGCGCGCTGCTGATCGGGGTCGGGCTCTACGTGCGGCTGCACACCGACGAGACGCCCGTGTTCACCGACGCCGCCGCCCGCACGGCCACCCGCCGCGGCGCGCCGTTCCTCGAGGTGTGGCGGCGCCGGCCCCGGACGATGCTGCTGGCGACCGGCCTGGCCACCGGCGTGTTCGCCACCATGTCCGTCGCCACGTCCTTCCTGACGAGCTACGCGACCGGCAGCCTGGGTATGAGCAAGGCCGGCATCCTCGTGATCGACATCATCGCCGCGCTCGTCTCGGTGGCGACCACCGCCTACGCCGCCATCCTGTCCGACCGCCTCGGGCGCCGCCGGGTCGTCACGGCAGGCTGCATCGGCCTGGGCGTGTGGTCCCTCGTGCTCTTCCCGCTCCTCGACACCCGCTCGCCCCTCGCGGTCGGCGCCGGGATCGTCGTCCTGCTCGCGCTGCTCGGCCCGGCCTACGGTCCGCTCGGCGCCTACCTGCCCGAGATGTTCTCCACCCGGTACCGCTACACCGGCGCCGGGGTGAGCTACAACCTCGGCGGGGTCGCCGGAGGCGCCGTCATTCTCGTGGTCGCCGCGCCGCTGACCGCCTCGGCCTGGGGCCCGATCACCCTCGGCCTGTGCATCGCGGGACTACTGGCGATCGCCGTCGCGTGCCTGCGCCGCCTCCCCGAGACACACCAACGCTCGCTGACGGCCGTGTGAGACGCGTGTCGTCCCGGTCCTCCGGCCGGGACCACACAGCCCCACGCGGTGTCCGAGATCACCTCGGAACTCGAACTGAACGCGCGTTCAGCACTCCATGATGTCAGGGACTCGACGGAGAGGACATGACGATGAGTGCGTTCGACGATGGCCTCATGGCGGATCGCACGGTTTTCGTGGCCGGCGGCACGAGCGGCATCAACCTCGGCATCGCCCGCAGGTTCGCGCAACTCGGGGCGCGGGTGGCCGTGGCCGGGCGGAACCCCGAGAAGGCGAAGACCGCGGCCGACTCGATCGGTGTCGGCGCGCTCGGACTCTCGGCAGATGTACGCGACTACGAGGCCATCCGCGGCGCGATGGAGCAGGTCGCGGCAGAGCTCGGCCCGCTCGATGTCGTGGTGTCCGGCGCAGCCGGCAACTTCCTCGCCCCGGCTGCGCAGATGTCGGCCAACGCCTTCCGCACGGTGGTCGACATCGACCTCAACGGCACGTTCAACGTCTTCCGCGGCTGCTACGACCTGCTCCGCACCCCTGGCGCCTCGCTCATCGCGATCACGGCGGGGCAGGCGGTCAACGCCATGCCCATGCAGGCGCACGCCTGCGCCGCCAAGGCAGGGATCAACCAGCTCGTCCGGGTACTGGCCATGGAGTGGGGCCCGGACGTCCGCGTCAACGGCATCTCCCCCGGCCCCATCGCGGGCACCGAGGGCATGGCCCGGCTCGCGCCCGACGACAGCACCCGCGAGGCGCACTACGCGCGGATCCCGATGAAGCGCTGGGGCGAGATCGAGGAGGTCGCCGAGGCCGCGGTCTTCCTCTCCAGCCCGTCCGCCTCCTACGTCAGCGGCACGATCCTCGACGTCGACGGCGGCTCCCAACTCGGCGACGCGACCCGCAACGACACGAGCAAGGGCTTGGCCTGAAGCCGGCAGCGGACCTGCCATCCGGCGCAGGTCAGCTCAGGAGCTCGACGTACCCGCTCGTCCCGTTCACCCGGATCCGCTGACCGTCCCGGATCAGCCGAGTGGCCCGTTCCACGCCCACCACGGCGGGGAGGCCGTACTCGCGGGCGACCACCGCGCCGTGGGTCATCTGGCCGCCCACCTCGGTCACGAGTGCCTTGATGGTCACGAACACGGGTGACCAGCTGGGATCGGTGTAGGCGGTGACGAGGATGTCGTCGGTGTCGAGGTCGGCCTGCGCCATGTCCAGGACGACGCGGGCGCGCCCCTCGACGGTTCCGGCGGACACCGCCAGCCCGGCCAGCGCACCGGCCGGGAGGTCGTCGCGCCGGTAGGACCCGGAGAGGGCCTCGCCGTCCGAGGTGAGCACGCGCGGTGGCGTGAGCGTCCGGTACCCGCGGTACTCCTCCCTGCGCCGCGCGATGAGCTGCCGGTCGGCACGCCCGGCGCGGATGACGTCGTAGAGCTCGTCGAACCGTAGGTAGTAGATGTCCTCGCGGTCGGCCACGACGCCGTCGCGCACGAGGCGGTCGGCCTCGCGCAACAGGGCCTGCTTGTAGCGGAAGTAGCGGCTGACCATGCCGAACTTGGGGTACTCGCGATAGCCGATGAAGGTCCGCAGGCGGTCGATCATCGTCTTCGTCTCGGCCGCCCGCCGGTCCCCGTCGGGCAGGGCCCGCAGCCGGGCGAGCAGGTCCTGCTCCTTCTCCCGCGCCTCCTGCCGCCCCTGCTCGAAGCGCCGGCGGCTCGCGCCGGGCTCGGCGTGCTCGACGTGACCGAGCAGCACGGGCACCAGGACGGTGGGCTGCTCGCTCCACCGGGGCCTCGTGATGTCGATCTCGCCGGCGCAGCGCATGCCGTAGGTGTCGAGGTAGCCGCGGATGGCGTCCCGCGCCGCACGCCCGCCCGCGACCCGGGGCAGGTCGTCGAGGAAGCCGTCGTCGGTGACGTCGCGCAGGAACTCCACCACCTCCGGGTGCGGGCGGACGACGTCGGCGACGTCGAGGAGCGCAAGCCCCATCTCCGACGTGATGCTGTTCGGGACGGACTGGGTGAGTGTGTCGGCCGCGCCCTCCTCCCCCAGCCACTCCCGCAGGTGCTCGTCGAGCCACCACGCCGCGTTCATCGCCGTCATGAACACGCGGTGGCTGAACGGGTCGAACAGCAGCCGCCGCAGCTCCTGGAGGTCCTCGCGGATGAAGTCGAGCAGGTCCGCTCCCTGTCGGGTGTGGATCTCGCGGTCGAGGACGGCCAGCGACGCCCGGGTCTGCCCGATCAGCTCGTCGACGACGGCCGGGTCGGGGTCGACCGGCTCCGTCGGCGGAACGGCGCGTGGTCCGCCGTCCGCGGCCGACGAGGGCTCCCCGACGAGGTCGCCGCGGTCCAGGACCGTGCGCAGCGCGTCCGCCATGAGCGGGTCGGACCGGCCCATCGCCTCCAGCAGGTTCTGCCGGCCGGCCGCCGAGGCCAGCATCCGGGCGACGTCGACGAACAGCCGTCCGCCGGCCTCGGCCATCGGCCGCGGTGTCGTCATCTGCCAGAACGAGAGCCCGAGCGGCGTCAGCGGGTCGGTCATCATCTGCTGGTGGCCGACGGAGAGGTAGACGTGGTCGCTCCCGTCGTCGGCCGGCGGGACGGGGAACAGCGTGGTGATCGGGCGGCTCTGCACGATCCGGACGTCGTCGCCGGCCAGGCACCACTCGACGTCCTGCGGGCACCCGAAGTACGCCTCGATGCGGCGGCCCAGGTCCGCGAGGCGCAGCACCTGCGCCTCGGTCAACGCCGGCTGCTGCCGGGCCTCCGGCGCGACGTCCAGCGTCTCTGTCCCGCCGCCGGGCGTGGCCCGGACCGCCCAGTGCTTCGCCGCGATGGCGCGGTCGACGACGGCGCCGTCGCGCACCGTGAAGCGGTCGGCGTTCACCAGGCCCGAGACCAGGGCCTCGCCGAGCCCGAGAACGGCCTCCACGCTGGTGACGAGCCGGTTCGACGTCACGGGGTCGGCCGTGAACAGCACGCCCGACGCGTCCGGGACGACCATCTCCTGCACGACGACGGCCATCCGGACCTGCCGGTGCTCGACCCCGCCGCGCACCCGGTAGGCCACGGCACGCTCGGTGAACAACGAGGCCCAGCACCGCCGGACGTGGTCGAGGACGGCCGCGGTGCCCACGACGTTCAGGTACGTGTCCTGCTGACCCGCGAAGGAGGCCGCCGGGAGGTCCTCGGCGGTCGCACTGGACCGGACCGCGTAGGCGGTCCCGTCGCGGAGCGGGCCGGTGACGGCCGCCGCGAGGTCGGCCGGGACCGGAAGGGTCGCGACGACGTCGCGGATCTCGGCGCTCAGCGTCGCGATCGCCTCTCGGTCGTCCGGGTCCAGGCGCGACAGCCGGTCGAGCAGGTCCTCGAACGCCGGAACGTCCGCCGTCACCCGCCGGAACGCCTCCGTCGTCACACAGAAGCCGGGCGGCACGTCGACGCCCTCGATCCGCGAGAGCTCCCCCAGGTGTGCTCCCTTCCCTCCGACCAGCGCAATCTGGCCGCGGTCGATCTCTTCGAACCCCAGCACGGGACGACCGAGCGCGACCGACGTTGCCGCGCCACTCCCGCTACCCACCACGAATTCCCCCACTTTCGTCGGCTGCAGCCACCGTCCACGCATCGCGGATTCCGGCGACGGCCGCAGAGTCTGCGGCACCCACCGGGTCTTGTGGCAAGCCCCCGGGGGCGCTATACGTTGAGGTGGGACAGAGATCGACATGCGCCACGGCTGCACGTCAGCTGAGTCCGAACTCGCGCATCTTGCGGTAGAGCGTGTTGCGTCCGATGCCGAGCGCCTGGGCGGCCCGGCTGCGGTTGCCGCCCGCCGCGCGCAGGGCCTCGGCGACCGCGTCCCGCTCGGCGGACTCCATGAGCCCGACGGTGCGGCGGGCCGTGCGGAGCTCGTCCGGCAGGTCGTCGAGCCCGACCGTGCCGCCGCGCGCACGCCGGGCGAGCAGGCGCACCGTGGTGTGGAGCTCGGCGAGGTTGCCGGGCCAGTGCCACGCGGCCAGCCGCTGCCACACCGCCGGGGCCAGGCGGGTCGCCGACTCGGGGTCGGGCAGCTCGGCCAGCATCGCCCGCACCAGCGCGGGCAGGTGCTCCGTGCTCTGCGCGAGCCCGGGCAGGCGCACGGTGGTCGCGACCCGGCGCACCACGCCGAGCACGGTGTCGTCGGCCGCGTCGAGGTCGGCGGTCAGCGCGATCGGGGCGCCGGTGTCGATCAGCGCCTGCAGCTGCGCCGCGGTGGGTGCGGGCGTCGCGTGGACGCGGCGGACGATCAGGCTGCGGCCCTGGGCGGCGGCCGTCCGGGCGCGGTCGAACCACCCCGGCTCCAGTGCCGGTTCGACCACCACCGGCTCCTCGGCGCTCCGCTCGCGCAGCACACGCAGTGCGGTGTGCAGCTTGCCCGTCCCGTCCGCCCCGGTGACCGCGATGGTCTCGCCGTGGAGCGTCGCGACCTCGACGTGCCGCTGCACGGCCGGGTCGAAGTGCACGGGTTCCCGTGCGGCGGTCCTCGTCGGCCTGCGTGGCGACCCCGCGGACGGCCTCGGTGCGGGCGCCCTGGCCGGGAGGGGGCGCACGCTGAACGCTCGGCGCCCACCGTGCTCGATGGGCTCGACGAGGGCGTCGCGCAGGCCGTCGGCCAGGGGCACGAGCATCCGTTCGGGCCGGGGCGGCGCGTGCTCGCCGAGGTACGGCCAGAGCAGGGCGTGCAGCTCCGGGCCGGTGTGGGCGAGCCCGAGGCGGTTGGCGAGCACGGTGTCGGCGTCGACGACCAGAGCGGGACCCGCCACGCGGTCCAGGGACAGGTAGGCCTGCACGAGCTCGCGGTGGCGGTCCCCCGCCTCGTCGAGGATGCGGGCCTCGATCTGGCGGCCGATGTCGCCGGCCATGACCGTCATCAGCGGGTGCACGTCCCGCAGGGAGCAGGCGAGGGAGAAGCTGCCGACCAGGCGGCCCGTGCAGGGCTCGATGATCGGTGTGCCCGCGCAGGTCAGCTGCTCGAGCACGGGGTTGTAGTGCTCCGGCCCTCGGACCAGTACCGGCTTGCGCTCGACGAGGACGGTGCCGATCCCGTTGGTGCCGATGGAGTGCTCGGAGAAGTCGAAACCCTCCGCCGCGCTGGCCCGGTCCATGACGTCGCGCTGGCGTCGTTGGGCGACGTAGCGCATGACGATGCGGCCCTCGGCGTCGGAGAGCACCATCGCCACGGGGACGTCGGCGAAGCTGTCCCGCAGCCGTTCGAACACCGGACCGGCGGCGCGGCGCAGCGCAGGCAGCACGTCGTCCGGATCGCGGTAGTCGATCTCCGTGGACACGGCGGGGACGTTGTTCCCGACGCAGCGGCGCCAGCTGTTCTCGATGTGCTGCGGCACGCCCATGGCACCTGGGGCGGCGCTGAGCAGCCCACCGCCCACCAGGGACTCGCGCGTGGTGCGGATGCGTTCGCGCTCGGCCGACGACAGGGTCGGCAGGTTCCGGACCTCGTCTCGACGCATCGTTGCCCCGTGATCCCTCGGCGGTCGCGCCCCCACTGTGCCCGACGGCGCGGGCCCGAGGCTAGGTCGCCGAGGTCGCCGTCGGGGTGTTCCGTTCTGGAACACCCCGAGCCGTTCCAGAACGGAACACCGGGGCACCCGCCCCCTCGGCGATGGTGAGTGCCACGTCACACCGGAGTTCGAGGAGGAACACGATGACGACGGCGCTGCGCCCGGACGCCCTGCGCGCCCTCTACGCCGACTGGGCCGAGATCCTCGCGACCACGCCAGGCCTCACGACGCGGCTCTTCCGCAGCATCTTCGACGAGTGGCACCAGGCCACCCGCGAGCCCGAGGACGTGACCTACCGCGAGGACACCGTCGGCGGCGTACCCGGGATCTGGGCGCTGCCGATCGGCGCGGACACCTCGACGGTGCTGCTGTACACGCACGGCGGCGGCTTCGCCGTCGGGTCGGCGGCCAGCCACCGCAAGCTCGCCGCCCACGTCGCGAAGGCCCTGGGCGCGACCGCCTTCGTGCTCGACTACCGCCGCGCCCCGGAGCACCCCCACCCGGCGCAGGTCGAGGACGGGGTCGCGGCGTTCACCGCGCTGCGCGACCGCGGCATCACCGACATCACGACGATCGGGGACTCGGCGGGCGGCAACCTCGCCGTCGCGATCCCGCTCGCCCTGCGCGAGCAGGGCCTCCCGCTGCCCACCCGGGTGATCGCGTTCTCCCCGTGGCTCGACATGGAGAACGCCGGCGAGACCCTGGCGACCAACGACGCCACCGACGCGCTCATCACCGTCCCGCTGCTCGAGGGCATGATCGCCGGGGTCCTCGCCGAGGGCCGGATCGACCCGCGCACCCCGCTGGCGAACCCGCTCTACGCCGACCTCACCGGCTTCCCCCCGCTCTACGTGAACGCGGGCGCTGTCGAGTCCCTGGTCGACAACGCCACCCGGCTCGCCGAGCGGGCCCGTGCGGCGGGCGTCGACGTGACCCTGTCCGTGGTCGACGACATGCAGCACGTCTTCCCCTTCATGGCCGGCAACGCACCCGAGGCCGACGCGGAGATCGCCGCGCTCGCCGCCTGGTTCCGCGCCTGACCCGCCCGCCTCCCGAGACCACTGGAGTTTCCGATGAGCACCACCACCTCCACCCCGGACGTCGACGCGATCGTGATCGGTGCCGGGTTCGGCGGCATCTACATGCTGCACAAGCTGCGCAACGAGCTGGGGCTGACGGTCAAGGCCTTCGAGAAGGGCGGCGGCGTCGGCGGCACCTGGTACTTCAACCGTTACCCCGGCGCCAAGTCGGACACGGAGGGGTTCGTCTACCGCTACTCGTTCGACGAGGACCTGCTGCAGGAGTGGGACTGGTCGACCCGCTACCTCGACCAGCCCGACGTCCTGGCCTACCTCGAGCACGTCGTCGAGCGCTTCGACCTCGGCCGGGACATCGCGCTGAACACCGAGGTCACCGGCGCGACCTTCGACGAGGACACCGCGCTCTGGACGGTGCGCACCGCGGACGGGGCGCAGCTGACCAGCCGTTACCTCGTCAACGCCCTCGGTCTGCTGGCGCGCAGCAACATGCCGGACGTCCCCGGCCGGGACTCCTTCGCCGGACGGCTGGTGCACACCAACGCCTGGCCGGACGACCTCGACATCACCGGCAAGCGGGTCGGGGTGATCGGCACCGGCTCGACCGGCACCCAGTTCATCGTCGCCGCCGCTCGGATGGCCGAGCACCTCACCGTCTTCCAGCGCTCCCCGCAGTACTGCGTGCCGTCGGGAAACGGCCCGGTGGACCAGGCCGAGGTCGACCGCACCAAGCAGGACTTCGACGCGATCTGGGCGCAGGTGCGCAGCTCCGTCGTGGCCTTCGGGTTCGAGGAGAGCACCGTCGAGGCGATGAGCGTCCCGGAGGAGGAGCGGCGCCGGGTGTTCCAGGAGAACTGGGACAAGGGCAACGGCTTCCGGTTCATGTTCGGCACGTTCTGCGACATCGCCACGAACCCCGACGCCAACGCCGCGGCGGCCGCGTTCATCCGGTCGAAGATCGCCGAGATCGTCGAGGACCCGGAGACCGCCCGGAAGCTGACCCCGACCGACCTCTACGCCAAGCGGCCGCTCTGCAACGAGGGCTACTACGAGACCTACAACCGCGACGACGTCGAGCTGGTCTCGATCAAGGAGAACCCCATCCAGGAGATCACCCCGGCCGGCGTGCGCACCGCCGACGGGGTCGAGCACGAGCTCGACGTCCTGGTCTTCGCCACCGGCTTCGACGCCGTCGACGGCAACTACCGGGCGATGGACCTGCGCGGCCGCGACGGCCGGCACATCGACGAGCACTGGGAGGCGGGCCCGACCAGCTACCTGGGCGTGTCCAAGGCGGGCTTCCCGAACATGTTCATGATCCTCGGCCCGAACGGCCCCTTCACCAACCTGCCGCCGAGCATCGAGACCCAGGTCGACTGGATCGGCGAGCTCATCGCCGACGCCGAGCGCGGCGGCGTGCGGACCATCGAGCCGACGCAGGAGGCCGAGGACGGCTGGACCGCCACCTGCGAGGAGATCGCGAACATGACCCTGTTCCCGCAGGCCGACTCGTGGATCTTCGGCGCGAACATCCCGGGCAAGCGCAACGCCGTCATGTTCTACATGGCCGGGATCGGCGCGTACCGCGGGCAGCTCGCCGAGGTCGCCGACGCCGGCTACAAGGGCTTCGAGCGCGACGCCGTCTGAGCACCTTCCGGGAACCGCCGGGGACCGCCGGCCTCCGACCGAGGGGAGGGCGCGGCGCCTCAGGCGTTCGCGGCGGACACCTTGGCGAGCTCCTCGGAGGTTTCCCAGATGCGCTTCGCCTCGTCCGTGTTGCGCAGCGGGGTGTAGAGCTTCTGTTCCGCGGGCGGACCGCCGAGGTGCCCGGGCCCGCTCGGGCCGTAGAGCCGACCGCGCTCGGCGTCGGGCGAGGTGGCCGCGTGGAGAGCGGGCAGGCCCGCGCTGTCGGCCGTGCCGAGCAGGATCCCCCGGGCGGAGAGGGCGCCGATGAGCCTGCGGCCCGGGGTCTCGCGGGCGCGCCCGACCTCCGGCCGGGCGGCGAGCAGGTTCGTGGGTGCGACCCCGGGGTGCGACAGGTTGCTGGTGATGCCCCAGCGGTGGGCGAGGCTGCGCCGATCGAGCTCGAGCCCGAAGAGCCCGAGGGCGATCTTCGACTGGCCGTAGGCGCGCCGGCCGTCGTAGGCGCGTTCCCAGTTCAGGTCCGGCCAGTTGATCGCTCCGCGCGCCGCGGCCACGCTGACCTGCGACGTCACGCGTGCCTTCCCGGCGCGGAGCAGGGGCAGCAGGTGGGTGACGAGGGCGAAGTGCCCGACGTGGTTGGTGCCGAACTGCAGCTCGAACCCGTCCGCGGTGGTCTGCCGGTCGGGCGGGGTCATGACGCCGGCGTTGTTGATCAAGATGTGGATCGGCCGGTCCTCGCCGCGCAGGGTCTTCCCGAGCGCGGCGACGGAGGCGAGCGAGGACAGGTCCAGTTCGCGCAGCGACACGTGCGCGCCGGGGACCTGCGCGTGGATCCTCGCCAGCGCCGCCTCGCCCTTGCGGGGGTTGCGGACGGGCAGGATCACCTCGGCTCCGGCCGCGGCGAGCCGTGTGGCCAGACCGAGACCGACCCCGTCGCTGCCTCCGGTGAGGACGGCACGCCTGCCGGTGAGGTCGGGGACGGTGATGTCGGGGCGGCGACGGGGCATGACTTCGGACTCCTCCGGTCTGGTGCGTCGGATCCGCGCACTCGCGGTGGTGCGACGGCTGCGTCGAGGTGACACCACCAAGATCCCGAGTCGTGGAGGCGTTATCCACGGCCTGCCGATCCGTGGCTGACGCGGCTCGGGCTTCGGCCCGGATGGGGGGATCGGCAGGCCGTGGCTGAGCGGATCGAGGTGGCGGTAGAAACAGCAGAGCACCCGGAGGGAGGCAGCGGACGGTGATCGACCGGAGCGGGCTGGCGGAGTTCCTGCGACGCCGTCGTGAGTCGCTGCAGCCCGAGGACGTCGGCCTCGCACGAGGGAGACGCCGCCGCACCAGCGGTCTCCGCCGCGAGGAGGTGGCGGCGCTGTGCCACATGTCGACCGACTACTACGCGCGGATCGAGCGTGAACGCGGGCCGCAGCCCTCCGAGCAGATGATCGCCTCGATCGCGCAAGGACTGCACCTGTCCCTCGACGAGCGCGATCACCTCTTCCGACTCGCCGGACATCGCCCGCCCGCCCGCGGCGCAGCCGGTGAGCACATCAGCCCCGGCCTCCTGCGGGTGCTCGACCGGCTCGACGACACCCCCGCCGAGATCAGCACCGAGCTCGGGGAGACGCTGCGGCAGAGCCCGCTGGGGGTCGCGCTCACCGGCGACACGACCCGCTTCACCGGCCCCGCCCGCAGCAGCGGCTACCGCTGGTTCACCGATCCCTCGTCCCGGCAGCTCCACGCGCCGGAAGACCACGCGTTCCTGTCACGGATGTACGCCGCGGGTCTCCGCGAGATCGTCACCCTCCGGGGCCGCGAATCCCGGGCGGCACAGCTCGCCGACCTCCTCCTCGGTCGCAGCGAGGAGTTCCGGCGCATCTGGGAGGACCACGAGGTGGGAATCCGTCCCCACGAGGTCAAGCGCTACATCCATCCCGAGCTCGGCCGGCTGGAGCTCACCTGCCAGAGGCTGGTCGACCCCGGCCAGTCGCACTCGCTGATGGTCTACACCGCCGTCCCCGGCACCGAGAGCTACGAGAAACTGCAGTTGCTCTCCGTGATCGGCGCACCATCGCTCCGCTAGGGTCGCGTTGCCCGACCGTCCCGGAACGGGGCGCGGCGCGTCCGCGTTCGGGTGCCGGGCGCACAGCGCCGAGCTGCAGGGTGTGAAATCACGCCGTGACCAGGGGATCACGGCGCGTGTGACCGCGGTTACTGGCGTCGCCCGGAGGGGTTTGCGACCATCCTTCCGATGTCCCAGGCCGCGACGCTCCGTCAGCGCCGCCACGTCGACCTCCGTCGGCAGGCGAGCGCGATCTGTGCGGCGCCCGGCCGGGGACCGCTCCTTCCGCCGACGCGGTGAGCACCCGGCCCGTACGCAGCCCCGTCTGCGCCCGTGCCCACCACCCCGCGTCCGGGAGATCCGACGATGCCCACACTGCTTCCCCCCGAGACCACCGCGCCGCCCGCCGACACCCTCGTGACGACGGACCGTCGGGGCACGAACGCGTCCGCGATCCTGCGGTCCATCCTGGACGAGGGCCCCGTCGCCCGGAGCACGATCGCCCGCCGCACCGGCCTGAGCGCTGCCGCCGTGTCTCGGCTCTGCCAGGACCTCGCGGCCCGCGACCTGATCCGCGAGCTCCCGGCGCGCGCACCGCGGGCGAACCTCGGCCGGCCGCACGTCCCGGTCGACCTCGACGACCGGCGGCACGTGGCCGGCGGCATCCACGTGGCGGTCCCGCACACCACCGTCGCGCTCAGCGACCTGCGCGGACGGGTGCTGGTGCGGGAGGTCCTCCCGCACGGCGACGCCGGTCCGGAGCGGATCCTGGATCGGGCTGCGGACACTCTGGACCGGCTGCTCCGGGAGCACACGGCCGGCCGCGGGGTCCTCGGCATCGGGCTGGCGACCGGCGGACGTGTCGACACCACCACCGGGGACGTGGTGTGGCACAACCTCCTCGGCTGGCGGGACGTCCCGGCGGGGCGGCTGCTGGCCGACCGGCTCGGCCGGCCGGTCCGCGTGGAGAACCACTCCCGCGCGCTCGCGCGGGCCGAGCTGCTCTTCGGTCCCCTGCGCCACCGTGCCCGGCGCAGCCTGGTGCACCTGTTCGTCGGGAACATGGTCGACGCCGCGCTGTCCACCGCCGGGACCGTGCACCACGGCCCCGGGTCCGCGGCGGGCGAGATCGCCCACCTGCCCCTGGGCGAGAGCACGGTGCGGTGCCCCTGTGGACGGACGGGATGCCTGCAGGCCTCGGTGTCCGACCGGGCCATGGGCGAACGGGCGGCCGCAGCGGGGGTCGTTCCCGTACCCTCGTTCGACGCCCTCGTCGCCGCCGCCCGCGCCGGCGACGACCGCGCCGTGGACCTGTTCCGGCAACGCGCACGGGTGGTGGGGCGCGCCGCAGCCCTGCTGCTCGACCTCGTCAACCCCGACGTCCTCGTGGTCGTCGAGGGCGGGCTCGTCCTGGTGCCCGAGATCGCACCGATGCTGCTCGCCGAGTTGCACGCCGAGGTGGCGGATCGGTCGCAGGTGTGCGTCGACCCCGCGGCGACCGTCCTGCCGAGCACGTTCGGACCGGACCTGCTGGGCCTCGCGGCCGGGACCGTCGTGCTCGACGACGTCTATTCGCACCCGCTCGGGCTGGGCGCGACTTAATTCCAGGAATCGCAAAATTGACACGCCGCGAAACGCGAACCAGGATGGATTGCATGAGCACCGCCGGCCGGTACAGCGCCCGCACGGGCCGCTGTCGTTGCTGCTGCCGCTAGCTCTCCCCCAGCCTGCGACGAGGCGGGCGACTCTTTCCCACTCCCTTTTCCCGGGTCCTTCCGCGCCCTTTTCCGGGCACGGATCCGGGTGCCCCTCGCTACCCCCAAGGAGCCGTCATGTCCGTCCTCGACAGCCCGATCTCCGGTACCGGCGCCGATCTCGCGGTGCATCGGGTCGCCGGCCACATCGGCGCCGACGTCACCGGCATCGACCTCGCGCGGCCGCTCGACGAGGCCACCGTCCGCGCTCTCACCGAGGCCCTGAACCGGCACAAGGTGCTGTTCTTCCGCGACCAGCAGCTCGACCACGCCGCGCAGGTCGCCTTCGGACGGCAGTTCGGCGAGCTCACCCACGCCCACCCCCACGAGGACCAGGCACCGACCGGAGCGCCCGAGATCCTCACGATCGACCCCGACGAGTACGCCGCGCGCTACGGCGAGGACTACCGCGCCGAGCAGCGCCGCCGCTACAGCTACTACGCGGGCTGGCACACCGACGTCACGGCCACGGTCAACCCGCCGGCCGCGTCGATCCTGCGCGCCGAGACGGTGCCGGAGTTCGGCGGCGACACCACCTGGACCAATCTCGTCGCCGCGTACGAGGGCCTGTCGGAGCCGCTGCGCGAGTTCGTGTCCACCCTGCGGGCCGTGCACCGCTTCGGCGGCGAGGAGGGCCCGCGCAACGAGCGCTACCGGCAGCGCGTCGAGGACAACCTGCTCGTCGCCGAGCACCCGGTCGTCCGGGTGCACCCGGTGACCGGCGAGCGCGGACTGTTCGTCAACCCCGGGTTCACGAGCCACGTCGTCGGGCTGTCCCCGCGGGAGAGCCGGGCTCTGCTCGACCTGCTCTACGCGGAGCTGGCGCGGCCCGAGTACACCGTGCGGTTCCGCTGGGCGCCCGGCAGTGTTGCCTTCTGGGACAACCGCGCGACCGCCCACCTCGCCCCGTCCGATCTGGACCATCTCGACGTCCGGCGCACCCTGCACCGCGTCACGCTCGTGGGCGACGTGCCGGTCGGCCCGGACGGGCGGGAGTCCACCCTCATCGCCGGCCGGCCGTTCACTGCCACCCCCGCCGAGGTCGTCGTCGCGGGCTGAGCCCGCACGTCCCCTCTCCCCTCCCCATGACGAAGGACGTTGCGTGAGCATGCGAAGTCGAAGCGGCGGCCGGATACCGGCGTTGATCGCGGCGCTGGTCTCGGCCCTTCTCCTCGCCTCCGGCTGCGCCGGCTCCGGCGGGCAGGACACCGCGGCCGGTGACGGTCCGGAGAAGCTCGAGATCTCCTACCAGGGCTGGGCCAACCAGGTCACCTTCCCGGAGCTGGCCGCAGACCTCGGCTACCTGGGCGACATCAAGCTGAACTGGGTGGGCAACACCATCTCGGGCCCGCAGGACATCCAGTCCGCCGCGACCGGGCAGGTCGACTTCGGCGGTGCGTTCGCCGGCGCCGTCGCCAAGCTGATCACCTCGGGCGCCCCGGTCACCGCGGTGGTCAACTACTACGGCTCCGACGACAAGACGTTCGGCGGGTACTACGTGCCCGCCGACAGCCCGATCCGCACGGCGCGGGACCTGATCGGCAAGAAGATCGGCGTCAACACGCTCGGCGGGCAGGCCGAGGCCGTGATCAACGCCTACCTGAAGCAGGGCGGGCTGACCCCCGACGAGATCGCGCAGGTCCAGCTCGTGGTGCTACCGCCGCTCAACACGGAGGAGTCCCTGCGCCGCGGCCAGCTCGACGTCGGCGCGCTGAGCGGTGTGCTCCAGGACCACGCACTGGAGGTCGGCGGGCTGCGGCCGCTGTTCACCGACTCGGGCCTCTTCGGGTCGTTCAGCGGCGGTCAGTACGTCCTGCGCAACGACTTCATCGAGGAGAACCCGCGGACGACCGAGATCCTGGTGAGCGGCATCGCCCGGGCGATCGAGTGGGCCCGCACCACGCCGCGCGAAGAGGTGATCGCCCGGTTCACCGCGATCATCGACAAGCGCGGCCGCAACGAGAGCACCGCGAACCTGAAGTACTGGAAGAGCACGGGCATCCCGTCGACCGTCATCGCCGACACCGACTTCACGCGGTGGTCGGACTGGCTGCAGTACACCGGGGTGCCCGACGTGGACGTCCCGAAGCTCTACACGAACGAGTTCAACCCGTACCGGCCCGGCGGCCCCGCCGCAGCGGGATCCCCGGAGGTGGCGGCGCGATGACCACACCCAAGATCAGCCTGCGCGAGGTGACGAAGACCTTCCCCGGCCGCGGTGGGGACGCCCCGTTCACCGCGCTCGACGGCGTCACCCTCGACGTGGCCCCCGGGGAGTTCCTCGCGCTCGTCGGGCCCAGCGGATGCGGCAAGTCCAGCCTGCTCGACCTGGTCGCGGGGCTGAGCACGGTATCCGGCGGCGAGGTCCTGCTCGACGGCCGCCCGGTCACCGGGCCCGGGCTGGACCGCGGCGTCGTGTTCCAGCAGTACGCCCTGTTCCCGTGGCGCACCGCGCTGGCGAACGTGGAGTTCACCCTCGAGGCCGCGGGCCTGGGCCGCCGCGAGCGGACCCGGGTCGCCAGGGAGGCCCTCGCCCTCGTGGGGCTGACCGGGTTCGAGCAGCGCTACCCGCACGAGCTCTCCGGCGGGATGAAGCAGCGCGTCGCGATCGCCCGCAGCCTCGCCTACGAGCCCGAGGTGCTGCTGATGGACGAGCCGTACGCCGCGCTCGACGCGCAGACCCGCGAGTCGCTGCAGGACGAGCTGCTGCGCATCTGGCGCCGGACCGGCACCACGATCGTGTTCATCACCCACGGCATCGACGAGGCGGTCTACCTCGGCCAGCGCGTGGCCGTCATGACGTCGCGGCCCGGCCGGATCAAGGACGTCGTCCGGATCGACCTCGAGCGGCCCGAGGACCCGGACTCGGACCTGCGCTCCGAGCCGGGGTTCACGCGGTACCGCCGGCAGATCTGGGAGCTCCTGCACTCCGAGGTCCGCCGGGCCGGCGAGCTGGAGGAGGCGGGAGCCCGATGACCACCGAGACGACCGAGATCACCGAAACCACCGAGATCACCGGGGCCGCTCGGCCTCCCGTCGCCGCGGCCACCCCACCCGCTCCCGGCGGGGTGCCGGCCGCCCGGCGCCCGGCTCCCGG
Organism: Pseudonocardia sp. NPDC049154; assembly: GCF_040648315.1. Lineage (NCBI taxonomy): Bacteria > Bacillati > Actinomycetota > Actinomycetes > Pseudonocardiales > Pseudonocardiaceae > Pseudonocardia > Pseudonocardia sp. NPDC049154. Next base: position 152,584 of record NZ_JBEZDN010000002.1, on the reverse strand, counting down.
CCGGCGGACCCGCCGTCCCGCGACGCTGCTGTCCAGGGCCTCCCGGCGCAGCGTCGCCGTCGTGGCCTTCCTCGCCCTGTGGGAGGTCGTCCCGCTGGTCGGCCTCGTCGACCCGACGTGGCTGCCCCCCTTCTCGCGGGTCCTGCAGAGCTGGGTGGAGCTCGCCGCGAGCGGGCAGCTCACCGAGCACGTCGTGGTGAGCCTGCAGCGCTCGCTCACCGGCTTCCTCCTCGCGATCGCGGTGGCGGTCCCGCTCGGCCTGCTGATCGCCTGGTACCGCCCCGTCGCCGACGTCCTCGACCCGCTCCTCGAGATCTTCCGCAACACCGCGGCGCTCGCGCTGCTGCCGGTGTTCACGCTGATCCTGGGGATCGGCGAGACGTCGAAGATCGCCCTGATCCTCTTCGCCTGCGTGTGGCCGATCCTGCTCAACACGATCGGCGGTGTCCGCGGGGTGGATCCGCTGCTGATCAAGTCGGCCCGGTCGGTCGGCCTGCCCAGCGTGCGGCTGTTCCAGAAGGTGATCCTGCCCGCCGCCCTGCCGACGATCTTCACCGGCGTCCGGCTGGCCGGCGCGGTGTCGATCCTGATGCTGATCGCCGCCGAGATGGTGGGCGCCAAGTCCGGCCTCGGCTATCTGATCAACAACACCCAGTTCAACTTCCAGATCCCCGAGATGTACGCCGGCATCGTGACCGTCTCGGTGATCGGCGTGGCCTTCAACTACGGACTCGTGCGGGTCGAGCGCCGGCTGTCCCGCTGGAGGAACGGATGAGCCCCGAGCGACAGCTCCACCGGCAGTTGCACCTCAACGCCTTCATCCACCCGGCCGGACACCACGAGGCGGCCTGGCGCCACCCGTCGTCGCAGCCCGAACGCATCCTCGACGCCGACTACTTCCACCAGATCGCCCGCACGGCCGAGGCGGCGGCGTTCGACGCGGTGTTCTTCGCCGACATCCCCGCCCTGGGGCCGAACGTGGCGCACAACGCCGTCAGCGGCCTGGAACCGATCACCCTGCTGGCCTCCATCGCGGCGGCGACGAGCCGGATCGGGCTGATCGCCACGGCGTCGACCACCTATTACGAGCCGTACAACCTCGCCAGGCTGTTCGCCTCCGTCGACCAGCTGAGCAAGGGTCGCGCCGGCTGGAACATCGTCACCACCGCCGCGGACCTCGCCGCGGCCAACTACGGCCTCGACGCCCATCCCGACCCGGCGGACCGCTACGCCCGGGCGACCGAGTTCCTCGACGTCGTGACCAAGCTGTGGGACAGCTGGGAACCGGACGCGATCCTGCTCGACCGGGCCGGCGGCCGCTACACCGACCCGGACCGGATCCACCGGGCCGACCACGTCGGCCCGCGGTTCCGGGTGCAGGGCCCGCTCAACGTCCCGCGCTCCCCGCAGGGTCGCCCGGTGCTGGTCCAGGCCGGGGCCTCCAACGAGGGCCGCGCGTTCGCCGGGCGGTTCGCGGAGGCGATCTTCACCGCGCACCAGCGGCTCTCCGACGGCCAGGCCTTCTACGCCGACATCAAGGACACGGCCCGCCGGTTCGGCCGGGCCCCGGACGAGGTGGTGATCCTGCCCGGGATCAGCCCGTTCATCGGGGACACCGAGGAGGCGGCGCACGCCCTGGAGCGCGAGTTCAACGAGCTCACCGTGCCCGAGTACGGGCTGCGCCAGCTCGAGCAGCTCACCGGCGTCCGGCTGACCGAGAGCGCCCTCGACGGGCCGGTCCCCCCGGAGCTGTTCCACGACGCCGGCGACGTCACCGACAACGGCCGCAGCCGCCTGCAGGTGGTCGCCGGGATCGTGAAGCGAGAACGGCCGACGGTGCGGCGGCTGCTGCACCGGCTGGCGGGGGCCCGCGGGCACCGGGTCTTCACCGGCACCGCGGAGCAGGTGGCGGACACGATCGAGGAGTGGTTCCGCGGTCGGGCTGGGCCTGCCGCGCAGCAGGTTCGCCGAGGAGCCGGGCGTGTCGCTCGCGGCGGGGGCGTGAACGACGGCCGGCCGCGCCCTCGGGGCGCCTCGGCGGCGGGCGCCGCCGTGCTCGGCCGCGCCAGCCCCGTCTTCGTCACCCGCCCGACCACCTCCACCGCAGGAGGAGCTCCGTGACCATCCGACCGACCGACGCCGACGTGCTCGTGATCGGCGGCGGCCCCGCCGGCACGTGGGCCGCGCTGAAGGCCGCGCAGGCCGGGGCCACGTCACCCTGGCGGACAAGGGGTACTGCGGCACCAGCGGCGCGACCGCGGCCGCCGGCACCGGGATCTGGTACGTCCCGCCGGAACCGGAGGCGCGGGCGCGGGCGAAGGCGAGCCGGGAGGCGCTGGGCGGGCACCTCGCCGACCACGGCTGGATGGACCGCGTCCTCGACCGCACCTGGGAACTGGTCGGGGAGCTCGCGACGGCCGGGCGCTACCCCTTCCCCGTCGACGCCGACGGCCGGCAGATCCGGACCGGGGTGCAGGGACCGGAGTACATGCGGCGCATGCGGACCCGCGTGCTGCGGGCCGGCGTCCGGATCCTCGACCACAGCCCGGTCACGGAGCTGCTCGTCGACCGGTCCGGCGTGGTGTCCGGCGCCGCCGGGGTGCGGCTCCGGGACGGCGAGGACGCCGGCTACCGGGTCCGGGCCCGCGCGGTCGTCCTCGCCGCGGGCGGCTGCGCGTTCCGCTCGGGCACCCTGGGCTGCCACCCGAACACCGGCGACGGGGCCCTGCTCGCCGCGGAGGCCGGGGCGCAGCTCTCCGGGATGGAGTTCTCCAACGCCTACGCCCTCGCTCCGCTCGGCACCTCGCTCACCAAGACCGCGTACTACTCCTACGCCAGCTTCTACCGGTCCGACGGCAGCGTCCTCGAGGGTGCGGGGAGCACGAAGGGCCGGTCGGTCATCGCCCGGGCGCTGCTCGACGAGCCCGTCCACTGCGTCCTCGACCGCGCAGACGCGCAGGTGCGCGCCGCGATGCGGCTCGGGCAGCCCAACTTCTTCCTCCCCTTCGACCGCCTCGGGATCGACCCCTTCGTCGACCCGTTCCCGATCACCCTCCTCCTGGAGGGCACCGTCCGCGGCACCGGCGGCGTGCACGTGCGCGACGGCGACTGCGGCACCGGGGTCCCCGGCCTGTTCGTCGCCGGCGATACCGCGACCCGGGAGCTGATCTGCGGCGGGTTCACCGGGGGCGGCAGCCACAACGCCGCCTGGGCGATGTCGTCCGGCAGCTGGGCCGGTGCGGGCGCGGCCCGCTTCGCCGCGGGGCGCCCGGGCTCCCCCTGGGGCCTGCGCCCCGCAGGTGGGGTCGGGCTGCGGCCCGAGCGCGGCGGCACCGGTCCCGACCAGGCCGAGGTCGTCCTACGGTGCAGGACGAGGTGCTGCCGTACGACAAGAACCTGCTCCGGACCGGGCACGGGATGCGGGCGGCGCTCGACGCCGTCGACGACGTCTGGCGAGCCGTCCGGGAGGGACTGCGCCCGGCCGACCCCTCCGCGACCGCCGTGCTGCGGGCGCGCGAGGCCGCCGCGATGACCGCGCACGCGCGCTGGATGTACACCGCGGCCCTCGCCCGGACCGAGTCGCGCGGCATGCACAAGCGGGCCGACTTCCCCGATGCCGACCCCGCCCAGCACCACCGGCTGCGGGTGTGGGGGTTGGACACCGTCTCGGTGGAGCCGGAGCCGCTCGGCGCGGCGGCGGGTCCGGAACCCCTGGCGGTGGGCGCGTGATCGAGCTGGTCTCGGCGGAGCGCTGCATCGCGTGCGGCCGGTGGGTGGAGGTCTGCCCCACGCGCGTGTTCGACACCGGACCGGACGTGTGCCGAGGATCGCGCGGCAGGCCGACTGCCAGACCTGCTGCCTGTGCGAGGCCTACTGCCCGGTCGACGCGTTGTTCGTCGCCGCCGGCACGACGCCCGGCGGCCGCCCGGCCGAGGCGGACCTCGTCGCCGACGGGCTGCTCGGCGGTTACCGGGCCGCGCTCGGCTGGGGCCGGGGCGCCCTCGAGTTCGCCACCGATCTCCGACGACGACTGGTCCGGGCCGGCCGGCTCGAGGACGACCTGCGGATCTTCCCGGCCACGCGGATCATCCTCGGCGACAGCGAGGGCGAGGCGCGGGACAAGGCGCGCTGGTTCCGGGACAAGACCTGGAGCGACCGCCGAGTGCGGTCGGTCGTCGAGGCGATCTGGGGGCACGACCTGTCCGACCACCCGGTCGACGAGCCCCTCCCGGCCCACGACCCGGTCGTCGCGACGCAGACGATCACCCACGGCGTCGTCAACACCAGCGACCGGCCGCTGCGCACCGCGGCGGCGTGGCGGGAGCTGGCCGCGCAGCGCGGGTTCACGATGCGGGAGCTGGTGCTGCACCTCAACGACACCGTGGAGTTCGTGGGCACCCCGTCGGCGGTGGCCGACGAGCTGGCCCGGTACGTCCGCGCCGGGGCGATCGACGGGCTGAACCTGCAGGCGAACTCGGTGCCCGGCGGCTTCGACGAGGTCGTCGACCGGCTGGTCCCCGCCCTGCAGGACCGCGGCGTCTACCGCACGGAGTACGAGGGCACGACGCTGCGGGAGAACCTGGGGTTGCGGCCCGCGGTCGCGCGCCGGCACCGCGCGGTCCCCGCATGACCGCGGCCCCCTCGGCCGCACGTCCCCCCACGGTTCTGGCGGTCTGCCTCGCCACCGGGTTCACCACGCTGATCGACCAGGCGATCCTCACCGTCGCCGTCCCCGCGCTGCGGGCCGACCTGGGCGCGACCGGCAGCGAGATCCAGTGGGTCCTGGCGATCTACTCGCTGACCTTCGGCCTGGCGCTGATCCCCGCGGGCCGGCTCGGCGACGCCTACCGGGCGCGGCCGCCTGCTCGTCGGCGGGCTTGCCCTGTTCAGCGCGGCCAGCCTGGTCGGCGCGCTCGCGACCGCGCCCTGGGTCCTGATCCTGGCCAGGCTGCTGCAGGGGATCGGCGCGGGCACGGCCAACCCCCACCCTCGGCGGGAGATCGTCGCGTCAGCATCCGGCGCGCCGCTCGGTCTGGGGGACGACGGGCGGCGGCTCGTGCGGCAGCGGCGGGCCCACGGCCCTGCGGGCGCCCGACCGCCGGGGCCGCCTCGAACTGCAGGTACCGCGAGAAGATCCCCTCGGCGTGCCGGGCGGCGAAGTCGCGGCCCTCCGCGGACTCCCCGCCTGGAACAGGACCGGCTGGCCCTGCGGGCTGGGCGGGAGCTGCGGCCACGCCCGGCGTGCGCCGCGGACCACCGGGCTCAGCGCACCGGGCACGGACCACGCGTCGGAGCCGGGCACCGCGCCCTCCGGCCAGGCGGCCCACAGCGCCTCGACCGTCCCGAGATGCTCCTCGGCGTTGCGGTAGCGGTCGCTGTGCCCGACCTCGCCGCCGCGCCGGAAGTTCTCGCCGGTCCAGTCGTTGTCGGTGGTCACGACGTTCCAGCCGGCCCGTCCCCCGCTCAGCACGTCCACGGTCGCGAGCCGGCGGGCGAGGTCCACGGGATCGGTGAACGTCGTGTTGAGGGTCGCGACCAGGCCGATCCGCTCGGTCACGGCGGCGAGGTGCGCGAAGAGCACCAGCTGGTCGGGGCGACCGGTCACCGAATGGTCGGTGATCCGCCCCAGGTGCTCGCGCAGTCGCTGGCTGTCGCCGAGGAACAGGGTGCTGAACAGACCGCGCTCGGCGGTCTGCGCGAGCCGGCGCCAGGCGGCGAAGTCGTAGTACACGTCGTTGCGCTCGGCCTCGGACCAGACGTAGGCCGGGCCGAAGCCGAAGAAGCCGGCGAGGTGGAGACGGGCGTCCGGGCGGGCGTGGTGCGGAGCGGCCATGGAGCTCCTCTCAGGAGGCGTAGCGGCCGGCGGGACGCGGCAGGTCCAGCAGGTCGCGCAGGGTGCGTCCGGGTGCGGGGCGGCGGAGGTCGAGGGCCGGGAGGACCCCGGCGGCGAGGACGGGGAGGTCGCGGTCGAGCACCGCGGGAAGCAGCCGGACGGCGTCGACGTGCGGGGTGATCCGACGCAGCAGCGCGACGAGGTCCGCGGCCGGGCCGACGTGCCGCAACCGGGCGCCCGGCCGCCACCGCGTGCGCGCGTCCAGGGTGGCGACGAGGCCGGCGTCGAACGCGACCTCGACCTCGGCGAGCACCCGGGGCGCCCGGGCACGTGACGCGGCGGCGACCACGGCGTCCGCGGTCGGCGCGGCGACCGTCTCGACGTCGACCAGGTCCGGTGGGAGCGTCCCCACCGGGGCGAGCACGACGACCTGGCCCTGTGGGGGCCTGGGGACCAGCGCCGGGCCCCGGATGCCGAAGGTGCGCTCCCGGAAGTCGACGTGGTGCACCCGGTCGGCGTCGAGGAAGCGGCCGGTGGCCTCGTCGGCCACGATCGCGTCGTCCTGCCAGGAGTCTCAGAGCCGCCGGGCGGCGTCGACGACGTCGGCCGCCTCCGCGGCGAGCACCGACGGATCGGCCTGGTGCCGCACGCCGTGCGCCGCGGCGCGGGCGGCGGTCGCCTCCGTGCCCAGCAGCCAGCCGGCCCGGCCCCGCGAGCCGTGGTCGAGGCTGGAGAGCTGGTTCGAGACGTGGAACGGCTCCGCGTGGACCACGTGCCGTGCCGATCTACCAGACGACGTCCTTCCGGACGTCACGCCCGCCTCGCCCGCACGTCCGACCAGTACTTCTCGGCCACCCGCGGGTGCGAACGGAGCCAGCCCACCACGGCGTTCTCCCCGAACTGCGCGTGCAGGGGGTTGTCCGGGTCCTCGCTCACCCCGCGGACCTGCGCGGCCAGCTCGGCGGGCAGCTCCAGCGGCTCGACGACGGCGTCCAGCCGCGGGCCGAGGAAGAACGGCACCGAGAACCGGTCCACCCCCACCGGTGGGCTGACCACCCGGTGCCGGGTCGCTGTCAGGTAGCCCTGCGTCGCGATCTCCAGCATCTCGCCGATGTTGACCACGAACGTGCCGGGGATCGGGGTGGCGTCGATCCACCGCCCGTCCGGACCTTCGACCTGCAGCCCGCCCACCTCGTCCTGCTGCAGGAGGGCGAGGTAGCCGTAGTCCTTGTGCACGCCGACGCCCTGGTCGGAGTCCGGGTCCGGGCGCCCCACGGCAGCGCCGTGGGCCACTGGTTCGGCCCGATCAGCCGCACCCAGTCCGGGTCCCCCGGCCGCTGCTCCACCGGCGCTCGGGCCCGACGTCGATCTGCTCGCGCCAGTCCGCGGTGCCGCTGGTGTGCTCGGTACCGGTGCGGGTGTAGCCGCGGAACTAGGGCGAGTGGACGTTCTCGATCTCCAGCCGCTGCTCCACGGGCAGCGCGAAAAAACGCCGGGCCAACGTGTCGATGCCGCCCGTCACCTCGGCGGGGACACCGTGCCCGGTCACGTAGGAGAAGCCGACCTCGCGGGCGGCGGCGCGCAGTTCGGCCCGGAGCGGGCGCGCTCCTCCGGTTCGGCGCGGAAGCGGGAGAGGTCGACCACGGGCAGCGTGTCGACGGCGGGTCCGGTCATCCGGTCCCTCGGCTGGTCCGGGCCGCCGACGGCCGCCACCGGTCGGGGCGGCGGCCGTCGGAGGCGACTACGTCGGTCCTGCGGGTCCTGGTGCGCCGTCAGCCCGGCGTGCGCGACGGGGCGGTGCGCGCCACCGCGAGCCGGTGGGCCGCCTCGGCCGCGATCAGTTCCCCGTCGGCGGTGGCGTCGCCGGTGGCGCGCCGGCGGTGCTGCTCGACCAGCGCCTCGAGCGACGCGAGCAGTCGGTCGCCGAGGTCGGGACGACGGTCGAGGGCCGCCGGCTCGGTCGGATCGGTGGGATCGGGAGGAACGGGTACGGACATGGCTGTGCTCCGGGAGGACGCAGGATCGGGGACGACGGGGCGTCCGCGGCCGGCGGTCGCCGGCGGGCGGGCGCGGTGGTCGTCACCGACAAAGGGCGGCCTCGGTGCGGCAGAAGTCGACGTGCCGGCGCCGGGACCAGATCTCCTGGCTCCTCGTGCGCACGGCTCCCCCATCCCTCCCGGCGGAAGCACCGGCACCGTTCGGTGCGGTTGCTGCGGCGTCGTCGAGCCGGGTCTCTCGGCCGCTCAGGATGGACAACCTGCACTCAACCCGTCACCCGTTCCGATTGTCAAGCGCGTGAACGTGCAGGTGCCACGGCCACCACACCCCCACTGAACAGGCGAAACGTCCGGACATCCCGCTCCGCCGTCCACCTGGCGGCACCGCGGGGCGGTGTCCTCCGACCATGATCGGCGGCCGGGAGGAACTCGATCGACACCCCGCCACCGGGCGGCGACGCTGTTCGGTGTGCCGACGAGCGATGTGTGGGACGTTGCGACTGCGGAGCGCTACGACGAGGTCAACGCCGACAGGTTCGCCCCGGAGGTGCTCCACCCCGCCGTCGCGTTCCTGGCCCGCCTCGCCGGGCCCGGACCCGCCCTGGAGTTCGCCGTCGGGACCGGGCGCGTCGCGATCCCGCTCGCCGCCCGCGGCGTGCCCGTCACCGGCATCGAGCTCTCGGAACCGATGCTGACCCGGCTGCGCGGCAAGGTGGACGCCGAGACGCTGCCGGTCGTCGTCGGGGACATGGCCACGACCACCGTCCCGGGGTGGTTCTCGCTCGTCTACCTGGTCTGGAACAGCATCGCCAACCTGTGCACGCAGGACGAGCAGGTGACCTGCTTCCGCAACGCCGCCCGGCACCTCGGCCCGGGCGGGCGGTTCGTCGTCGAACTGTGGGTGCCCCCGCTGCGCCGACTGCCACCGGGCCAGCTGGCGGTCCCCTTCGACGTCGGCGACGGGCATGTCGGCGTCGACACCTACGACCTCGTCGGTCAGCACACCGTCTCGCACCACTACCGGCGCGACGCCGACGGGACGGTGACCTACCGCGCCGGGAACTTCCGCTACATCTGGCCGTCGGAGTGCGACCTCATGGCCCGCCTGGCCGGGCTCGACCTGGAGGAACGGTTCGCGGACTGGGACCGCACCCCCTTCACCTCCGACAGCGAGGGCCACGTGTCGGTCTGGCGCAAGCCGCCCGGCCGAACGATTCCGACGTGACCGGCACGACCCCCGCGACCAGCGTCGTGACGCATCGCAGGCTCCGCGTCGCCGGCAGCGCTCCCCGTCTCAGGCCGACCGCAGCAGCCGCCGGGCCAGGGTGTCGAGCAGGTAACCCAGCACACCGATGACCAGGATGACGGCCATGACCTTGTCGTACGCGAGCTGGTCGCGGGAGTTGAGGATCTCGTAGCCGAGCCCGGAGGTGACGCCGAGCATCTCCGCGGGCACCAGGACGACCCAGGCGAGGCCGAGGGCGAGCCGCAGCCCGGTGAGCAGGTGCGGGCGCACGGTCGGCAGCACGACGGTGGTGAGCACCTCACCGCGGGTCGCGCCGAGCGAGCGCACGGCGAGGACGTGGCCCGGGTCGACCGACCGCACGCCGGCGACGGTGTTGAGCACCACCGGCCACACCGCGGCCGCCGCGACCAGGAACACGACGGGCCGGTGCCCGATCCCGAACACCCCGATCGCGACCGGGGCCCAGGACAAGGGCGAGATCATCCGGAGGAACTGGAAGACCGGGCGGGTGGCCTCGTCGACCCTGGTGGACGACCCCACCGCGAGCCCGACGGCGACGCCGAGGACCGCGGCGACGAGCAGGCCTCCGAGCAGCCGGCGCAGGCTGGTGAGCACGTCGTCGAGCAGGACACCGCTCGTGGCCAGGTCGACCAGGGCGGGCAGTGACCGTTGCGGCGCGAACGCCGCGAGCAGGTTCGGCGGGGCGACGAGCACGGTGGTGACGAACCACCACAGCACGACCGCGACCACGACCCCGGCGAGCGGGACCGCGAACCGCGGGGGCGTGCGCTGCTCGGGGGCCGGACGGGTCGAGAGCAAGGTCATACCGGAGACACCTCTTCGGTCCGGGTGAGCGAGGGCGGCAGGCCGAACGCGGGGGGCCCGCCGAGGGCGTCGATGCTGCGGCGCACGAAGCGCTCGTCGGTCAGCTCGGCGTGCGCCGTGGCCGCGTCGATCCGGTCGAGAAAGCCGCGGTCGCCGTCGACGACGGTCTCGCGCATGGCCCCGACCAGCGCCTCGGTGTAGGAGGGGAAGGGGTACGGGGCGAACCCGATCCGCTCCCCCGCCCAGTCCGGGTGCCGCAGCGTCGCGGCGTGGTCGGCCTGCGGGTAGGTCAGCGCGCGGGTGATCGCGGGCAGCGGCTGGGGCAGGTAGCGGTCGGCGGACAGCAGGCCGGCGGTGTCCTTGCGGTGCGCGCCGATCCACTGCTGGGCGGAAGTCACGCCGTCCGTCACGGCCTGCACTGCCTCCGGCGCCTCGTCGATCAGGTCCTGGCGGACCATGACGACGCAGCACGCGTGGTCGCGCCAGGCGTCGCCGACGAACCGGGCGATCCGCCCGACCTTGCGGATCTCCGCGGCGGCGTTGAACGGGTCCGCCACGATGTAGCCGGAGACCGCGCCGGTGCTCAGCGCGGGAAGCATGTCGGCGGGGCTCATCACCACGAGCTGCACCGTCCCGGCCTCGGCCGACGGGTCCTCGCGCACCACCGCCCGCAGGCCCGCCCCCCGCAGGATCCGTTGGAGCATCACGTTGTGGATCGACCACCAGAACGGGATCGCGACCCGGCGCCCGGCCAGGTCGCCGATCTCGCCGATCCCGGGGCCGACGGTCAGAGCGGAACCGTTGGTGTGGTTCCACGCGACCATCCGCACCCGCGCACCGAGCGCCCAGCGCAGCTGGACGGCGAAAGGCATCAGCAGGTGGACGACGTCGACCTCGTCGGCCACGAAGGCCTGCGCCAGCGACTCCCAGCTGCGGAACAGCACGGGCCGCATCGCCTGCACACCGGTGAACCGCTGCTGGGCGTGCGCCACGAGCAGCGGGGACGCGTCGGTGATGGGCAGGTAACCGACCCGCAGCGCGCCGCCGGCCGCGACCGGTGCGCTGGCCCGGCCCGTCGGACGGCTGCCGGTCACCAGGTCCACGACGCCGGGCAGACCGCCGCCGACGACCGCGGCCGCGCCGAGACCGGTCGCGCCGCGCAGCAGGGTTCTCCGGTCGATCACGGGGCGCCTGCGAGCTGGGAGCGGTACCCGGCGACCAGCTCGGCCCGCAGCGGGTGGGCCGCGTCGTGCTCCCCGGGTTCCGGGTTGGCCCACCGCGCGCCCACACCGCCCGCCCCGTCCAGGGCGACGATCGTGGTGCCCAGGTAGAGGGCCTCGTCGACGTCGTGGGTGACCAGTACCAGGGTCAGGCGGAGCCGGTCCGCGGTGTCGCGCAACCACGTCTGCAGGTCGCGGCGGGTGGCGGGGTCCAGTGCGGAGAAGGGTTCGTCGAGCAGCAGGACGTCCGCGTCCACGGCCATCGCACGAGCGATCGCGACCCGCTGCGCCTGCCCGCCGGACAGCTGGGCCGGCCGGGACCGGGCCAGGTCGGCGAGCCCGAACAGCTCGGTGAGCTCGGTCGCGCGGGCGTCGCCGTAGCGGCCGCGGTTGGCCTTGAAACGACCGCCGAGCCGGATGTTGGCCTCGACGTCGAGCCAGGGCAGCAGCAGCGGCTGCTGGAACACCGTGGCACACGTCGCGCCGTGCTCCACAGTGCCCGCATCGAGAGGTTCGAGGTCGGCCAGCACCCGCAGCAGGGTCGACTTCCCACTTCCGCTCGGGCCGAGGACGGCCAGCCGGTCGCCCAGGCTGACCTCGAGATCGAGGCCGTCGAGTACCGGTCGCCCGCCGTAGTCCTTCACGCCCCCGGTCAGGCGCAGCGCGAGAGTTCCCACCGCAGGTGTCCTTCCGTCGGGGACTGGATCGGCAGGAACGCGCCCTCGCGCAGCCTGCGGGCGACCGGACTGCCGACCAGGTAGCCCGCACCGCCCCGGGCGGCGGCCTCGACGCGTGTGGCGTCGGTGGCGGTGCGGGCGGCGTCCAGCCGCAGTCGCAGCAGATCGGCAGGGGCGAGGGCGTGCGGCGCGGCTGCGGCCGCGTGGAGCCGCTCGTGGAGCGCGACGGCCCTTCCCACGGCCGCCGCGGCGTCGGGCGCGAGCTCGGCGTTCGCGCCGGTCGCCGCGCGCTCGGCCTCCTGCGCGGAACGCCGCGCCAGGCCGGAGCAGAATGCGGCCTGGATCAGCAGGAACGCCGGGCGCACCGGGCCGACGAAACCGGCGAGATCGCGCGCGAGGATCTCGTGCGGCTCCACCCGGACCTCGTCGAGCGTCACCGAGGAGGACGCGGTCCCGTTGAGCGCCAACAGCTCCGGCCGGACCGCCACCTGCACGCCGGCGCGGTCGGTGTCGATCCGCACCACGGCACGGCCGCTCTCCCCGACCCGCACCGGCAGTACCACCGCAGCCCCGGGGAAGAGGTTCGACGCCCACCGGATCGGCCCGTCGAGCCGCAGCCCCTCCCCGTCCGGGGTGGCCCGGACCGGCACCGGTTCGAGACCCGCCAGGTCCCGCAGCGCCGGCGCCATGGCGGTGGCGCCGACGCGCTCGCCGGTACGGAGCCCGACGAGGACGTCCGCGTGCTCGCCGGCCCCACGGGACAGGTACTCGACCACGATCCGCTGGGCCCACAACGAGAACGCCGAGCTCAGGCACTCCCCCGCCACGGCCTCCACCAGCGTGACCGCCTGCGGCAGGCCGGAACCGTCCGGTGCGATCAGGTCGGCGGCACCCAGCCACGCGAGCCCCGCGCGGACGTCCTCGCCGCCGTCGTCGACGCCGGAGGCACGGTCGGCGAACCAGGCCCGGACCTCGTCGAGAGGCGACGCAGGGGTCTGTGGCACCACAGCGGTCACCGCGGGTCCAAGGTGTGCAGCCGGTCGATCGGGGTGTCCACGGCGGCGCGGCTGCGGCGGACCGTGTCCTCGGAGTCCGCGTCGTAGAAGCACAGACACTTCGCCATGTCCTCGCGGACGTAGGTGCGCAGGAAACTGACCTCCGGCACGTCGGCGTAGCGCGGCGCCTTCTCCTTCTTCCGCGCCAGGTAAGTGTCCATGTCCAGCTCCGCCGGCAGGTCCCACTCGACGAGGTAGCCTGCCGCCGGACGCGCGGCCTTGAGCTGGGCGAGATCGGCGCCGACCAACCGCACCTCGTCGGGGCCCGTGACCCTCGCGGCCGACCTCAGGTCCGCGAAGGCCGGCCCCGGGGCCCGCTCGGCCTCGACGACGGCGAACACCACCCCGTGGTTCCCCGTGACCTGGGACTCGATCAGCTCGCCGGCGGCGTCCGCAGCCGCCTTGTCGATCTCCTCGAGCACGGCGCTCGCACCCTCGCGGTCGGTACGGACGGGGATGAACTCGTACAGGTACAGCGGCACGACGGACCTCCGTGCAGGGACGAGCCGCCGACACGGCGACAGGCGGGGCAGCGGGAAACGAGGGGGCGCGTCGAGCAGACGGCTCAGACGGCACGGGCGAGCCGGCCCGGACATGCCGCGGCGACGACCCGGAGCAGGTCGACGTGCCGGCGCGACACCAGGCCGAAGGAACTCACGGCCTCACCGTAACGGATAGACCAGTCGGTCTGTCAAGGCGAACGTCTATGCTGCTCACATGGCGGTTCGAGCAGCGAAGGCGACCAACCGGCCCCTGCCGGCCGAGCGACTGCTCGACGTCGCGGCGGATCTCTTCGACCGGGAGGGGATCCGGGCCGTCGGCATCGAGCGACTCATCGCCGAGGCCGACGTCGCCCGTGCCAGCCTCTACCAGTCCTTCGGCTCGAAGGACGCCCTCGTCGTCGCCTACCTCGAGCGCGCCGACCGCGCGGACCGCGTCCGCTACGCGCAGGCGGTGAAGGCGCTCGGCACGGACCCGGCAGGTCGGGTCGCGGCGTTCTTCCGGCTCGCCGCGGCCGGCATGCGCCGGCGTCGCTTCCGCGGGTGCCTCTACGTCAACGCGGCGACCGAGTTCCCCGACGCCACCCACCCGGTCCACGCAGTCGTGGTCGCCCACCGCCGGTGGCAGCACGCCGAGTTCGCCGCCGCCGCGCGCCAGGCGGGCGCCGTGGATCCGCAGCGGCTCGCCACCCGCCTGCAACTGCTCTACGACGGCGCACTGGTCGGAGCGAAGGCCGACCATGAGGTCGGACCGCTCGAGGAGGCCGCCACGCTCGCGGCCGAGTTGCTCAGCACCCGCTGAGCCGAACCAGGACGTCCGACCAGGCCGACGGACGCCCAGTTCGACGCGACCGTCATCACTGCGCCGGGCTGAGGCCCGCCACCGCCAGCCGGAACAGGCGCTCGGCCTGGCCGGCGGGGTCGGCCCGGTGTTCCGTGGCCAGCACGACGCCGACGACCAGCGCGATCAGGTCCGCGACGGTGACGTCCGGCGCCACCGCGCCGTCCCGGGCGGCACGGCGGAGCAGCGGTCCCCCCGCCTCCTCCATCAGCACCGCACAGGAACTGGCCACCGGATCGGACCCGACCGCGGCGGCGTCGTCATAGGACAGAGCGGCCGCCAGCCCCCGAGCCGCGACCGAGTAGGCGAGCAGGTCCGTCAGCCACGCCAACAGTGCCGCCCGGCTGTCGTCCTCTCCGGCGAGATCACGCGCGCGCACGCACAACGCCTCGATCCGCTCCCGCGACACCGACTCCAACAGCGCGCGACGGGAGGGGAAGTGCCGGCGCACCGTCGCCGAACCGACCCCCGCCGCACGGGCGATCTGCTCCAGCGACGCACCGGCGCCGTGCGCGGCGACCTCCTCCTCGGCCACGGCGAGGATGCGCGCGTAGTTGCGCCGGGCGTCGGCGCGCTTGTGATCACCCACGAGTCCTCTCCGAGCGTGCTAAGTGGCGGGGCCCGCCGCATCGTACTGCTGCGACCGGACACCTCCGCACGTCAGCGGTGGCAGCCTGAGCGGGCTCGTCAGAGATCCAGCACGAGTCGGGGCGACCGAGAGCGGGAGCAGCACGGCATGATGACCTCGCCGGACGCCTGCTCCTCGGCGCTCAGGTAGGAGTCGCGGTGGTCCGGTTCCCCCTCGAGGACGTAGGTCTCGCAGGTTCCGCAGGTGCCCTCCCGGCACGAGGTCGGCAGGTCGATCCCGGCCTCCTCGATCGCCTCGGCGAGGGTCTGGTCGGCCCCGACGGTCACGGTGATGCCCGAGGCGTCGAGCTCGACCTCGAACGGGAGGTTCGCCCCCTCGAGCGCGCCCTCCTTGGGCCGGAACCGCTCGAGGTGCAGCGCGCCGGGAGGCCATGCGGCACAACGCTCCTCGACGGCGTCGAGCAGCACCCCCGGCCCGCAGCAGTAGACCGCGGTGCCCGGCTCGGGCGTGCCGAGGATGGCCTCCAGGTCGAGGATCCCGCGGGTCTCCTGCGGCCAGAACGTCACCTTGTCTCCGTGCCCGGAGAGCTCGCCGCGGAAGGCCATCGACGACTCCTGGCGGCCGCCGTAGAACAGCCGCCAGGGCTTCCCGGCCGCCTCGCACGCCGCGATCATCGGCAGGATCGGGGTGATCCCGATGCCGCCCGCGATGAACAGGTAATCGCTCGCGTCGACCAGGGCGAAGTTGTTCCGCGGCCCGCGGCACACGACCTGGTCGCCGACCGCCAGCCGCTCGTGCACGTGAGCCGAGCCGCCGCGACTCTCCGGCTCCCGCAGGACGCCCAGCCGCCAGCCGGACAGGTCCGCCGGATCACCGCACAGCGAGTACTGCCGCTCGAGGTCCGGGCCGAGGACGAGGTCGACGTGCGCGCCGGGCTCCCAGGCGGGCATCTTCTCCCCCGCCGCGGGCTCCAGGCGCAGCGAGACGATCCCGTCCGCCTCGGCCTCGATGGCCGCGACGACCGCGGTCAGGTCCTCCGTCACGGCCCGAGCACCTTCGCGGCGACGGCCTTGGTCGCCTCGGCGTCCCCGGTCAGCACCTGCACGGGGTTGACGACCATCATCTGGGTGATCTGGTCCTCGGTGACCCCGCGCTTGCGCAGCTCGGGCAGCACGTGGTCCGAGATGCGGTGGTGGTGCCAGTTCGGGGTGTGCTTCGCGCGCCAGGACGGCGGGGTGTTGATCGAGAAGAACCCGGCGTCGTGGGAGATCGTGATCTTCTCCGCGTAGCCCTGCTCGAGGAGCTTCGCGAGGGTGTCGACGCGGCTCTCGTCGTCGAGCACGAACTCCATCCCGAAGCGGTCCATGCCGATGAAGGAGCCGTTGTCCATCAGCTCCTTGAGGTAGTCCAGGTCCGTGGAGTCGCCGCTGTGCCCGATGACCGTGCGCTCGAGGTCCACGCCGTTGGCCGTGAACCACTTCTGCTGGTCGCGCCCGTTGGCGTAGGAGACGTTCGTGTGGGTCGAGATCGGCACGCCGGTCTCGGCCTGCGCCCGGGCCGCGGCCCGGTAGACCCTGTCGAGGTCCGGGGTGATGCCGTGCTCGTCGGTGACGATCTTGATGATCCCGGCCTTGACGCCGTCCGTGCGCGGGATGCCGGTGGTGATGTCCTCGACGAACATCGTCTCCAGCACGTCCGGCCCACCGAGGGTCTTCCCGACGAGCCCGTCCGGGCCGTGGGTGTGGAAGTAGGTCGGGAGGTCCTTGGCGGTGTAGTAGCCCGTGGCCACCACGATGTTCAGCGGCACGCCCTCGGCGAGGCGCTGCACCGTGGGGATGTCGCGGCCCAGCCCGAGCACCGTCAGGTCGACGAACGTGTCGATGCCCTTGTCCTCGTGCAGCGAGGTCAGGCTCTTCCGCGCCCGCTCGAAGATCGCCGCCTCGTCGTACTCCGGGTGCACGATGTTCTGCTCGAGCTCCGGGTTGCGGGCCATGATGTGCTCGTGCATCAGGGTGGTGCCGATCTGCGCGCTGTCGATCGGTCCGCGCAGGGTGTTCACGGTGCTCATGCGGTGCTCTCTCCTTCGGTGGTGTGCAGCGCGTCGCGGCGGGTGCGGGCCGCCGCCAGGCCCGCCTTGAGGAAGCCGACGTCCGAGCCGGCGGTGACCATCCGGAACCCCCGGTCGGCCTCGGTCACCGGGTCGCCGGTGATGCCGGCCGCGATCCCGGCCGCGGCGCAGGCCGCGGCGATCTCGGCGACGGCGGTGCGGTGCCGCTCGTCCCGGGGCCCGGTCACCGGGTCCAGGCCGAGGCTCACGGCGAGGTCACCGGGCCCGACGTACACGCCGTGCACGCCTTCGACCGCGGTGATCTCCTTCGCCCGCGCCACGCCCTCTGCGGTCTCGATCATGACCAGGCACAGCACCTGGCCGTTGACCGTCGTCGGGTCCGGTCCGAGGCCGTAGGCCGAACGGGTCGGTCCCCAGCTGCGCACGCCCAGCGGTGGGTAGTGCGCCGCCGCGACCGCCCGGCGGGCGTCCTCGGCGGACTCGACGTTCGGCACGATGACGCCTTCGGCGCCGGCGTCGAGCGCCCGCCCGATCAGGACGGGTTCGTTCGCTGCGACCCGGACCAGCGCGGTGGTGCCGGTGCGGGCGGTCGCCCGCAGCATCTCCACCGGGCTGGCGAGCCCGCCGACGCTGTGCTGCTGGTCGAGGTAGAGGTAGTCGAACCCGGCCATCGCCAAGGTCTCCGCCACGTGCGGGTCGCCCGTGTGGCAGGCCAGGCCCACGGCCCGCCCACCCGACTCCAGGATCTCCCGGAGCCGGTTGGGGTGGGCCTCGGTGGTGACCGCGTAGCTCATGCCAGAGCCTTGTCCAGTCGGTACCACTGCCGCGCTGACTCGTGCATCACCTTGGGCCGCATGGACTCCGGCATGACGTCGAGGACGGCGGCGAGGTCGTCGGTGTGCAGGTGCGGGTAGTCGGTGGCGAAGAGCAGGATGTCCTCGGACCCGAGCCACTCGATGATCCGCCGCGCGTGCGGGGCCGGGCCCAGGTCGGCCGGCGCGATCGAGAAGCGGAAGTGGTCCCGGATGATCTCGGTGGGCAGGCGGTCGACCCACGGGATCTCGCGGCGCAGGCCCTTCCACTTCTTGTTGATGCTCCAGCTCCAGGTGGGCACCCAGGCGAAGCCGCTCTCCAGCATGGTGACCCGCATGCCGGGGAACTTCTGGAAGATGCCCTCGTAGATCATGCTGGTCATCTGGGCGCCGTAGACCTGGATCTCGGCGGCGTACTCCTCGGCGTACCAGGAGGCGTAGCCCGTGGGCGAGGGTGCGTCCTCCGAGGTGCCGCCCCAGCTCAGGCCCATGACCAGGTCGTGGCGCGTCATGGCCTCGTAGATCGGCCAGAACACGCGCTGGCCGTAGAGCCGCTCGGAGCGCACCGGCATCGTGACCTGCACGATCCGCGGGTGGGAGCCGACGCGCTCGATCTCGGCGGCGGCCGCGGCGGGGTCCCGGGCGGGAACGACCATCGAGCCGACGAGCCGAGGGTCGCGGTCGAGCCACTCGGCGATCAGCCAGTCGTTGACCGCGCGGGCCAGCGCCGGGGCCCAGTCCGGATGGCGCAACGAGTCCACCCCGTAGGCGGTGTTGACCAGGGCGACCTCGGTCCGCCACGGGTCGAGGACGTGCTGCTGCAGATCCTCCAGGCGCGACGCCGGCGGGCGCCCCTCGGGCCGCCACTCGTCCCGCGCCGTGGTCGGCGCGTTCGGTGGGTAGGCCAGAGCCTGGCCGTTGGGGCCCTTCCAGCCCCGCTCCCGAGCGCCCTGGACCCACACCGGGTCCGTGTAGGGGAACAGCGCCTCCAGCGAGGGCGGGGTGGCGTGCACGTCGCAGTCGACGACGGGCCCGGCCCACAGGGCGTCCCGAGTGGTGCCCCGGGCGGCCCACAGGGCGTCCCGAGTGGTGCCCCGGAGCCAGGGGCCGGCAGCCGGCAGGGTGGATGAGCTCGACGCACTCATGACGATCCTCCTCGGGCCGGCCGCAGGGACAGCACGATGTAGTCGGATTCGACCGTCACGTCGACGGTCTCGGCGGTGTACGGGCCGGGGATCCGGCCGAGCTCGCCGCGGTCGAGAGCGGCCTGCACCTCGTCGGCCCCCTCGAGCGCGACCGCGAACGGCCGGGCTCGCAGCCGCGGGTTCCAGTAGGACCGGCCGTCCTCGACGTCGAACTCCCAGTTGTGGTACGGGCAGGTCACGAAGGTCCGAGCGGTGTCGAGCCGGACGTCGCCGGGGACGGCGGACTCGATCTGGTTGACGACCCCGCCCTCGCAGAGCGGCGCCCCGAGGTGCGGGCAGCGGTTGAGCATGGCGTAGAACCGCCCGTCGATGTTGAACACGCCGATCTCGCGGCCGTTCGCCTCGACGATCCGGCGCTCTCCCGGCGGGATCTCGTCGGCCCGGCCGACCACGAACCGGGTGGTGCGGGCCGGGCGGGTGGGTGAGGTCGTCACAGGATCTCCACCTCCTTCGTTCGGGGGCCGGCCACGGTCTCGACGTCCAGCCAGCTCGGGTCCAGGTCGGCGACGGTGCGGCAGCCCATGAGCCGCATCGTCCGGACCATCTCGGTGCGCAGGATCTCCAGGACCCGCTCGACGCCCGCGGTGCCCGCCGCGGCCAGCCCCCAGGCCGGCAGCCTGCCCACCAGCACGGCGCGGGCGCCGAGCGACAACGCCTTCAGCACGTCGCTCCCCCGCCGGATCCCGCTGTCCAGCAACACCTCGGTCCGATCGCCGACGGCGTCGACGATCCGTGGGAGCGCCGTCAGCGTGGCCGGGGAACCGTCGAGCTGGCGGCCCCCGTGGTTGGACACGATCACGGCGTCCGCCCCGGCGTCGACGGCACGCAGGGCGTCGGCCGGGGTGATGATCCCCTTGACGACGAGCGGCCCTGGCCAGTTCGCGCGCAACCAGTCGAGGTCGGTCCAGGTCGGCGAGTGCGAGCCCGCCCCGCCCCTGGTCATCTCGGTGAGCACCATCGGCTTGCCGTCGACGGTCACCTCGGCGGTGTTCGGGATCTCGAACGGCAGCCCGTCGAGCACGTAGCGGGCCAGCCAGGCCGGCTTCGGAAGCAGCTGGGGCGCGAGCTTCACCGCGTTGCGGGCGTTGACCCGCATCGAGTAGCTGAAGCCGTTCTTGTAGTCCCGCGAGCGGAACCCCGCGACGGCGGTGTCGACCGTGGCGACCAACGCCGAATAGCCCGCCGCCTCCGCCCGGCCGACCAGATGCTCCATGGTCGCCTGCGAGGAGAACCGGTAGAGCTGGAACCACTGCGGTCCCTCGACCGTCGCGATCTCCTCGAGCGTGTACCCGGCCGCGGAGCTGGCGACGTGGATCGTGCCCGCCCGCGCCGCGCCCGTCGCCAGGCCGATGTCGCCGTCCGGGTGCACCAGGCGCATCCCGCCGCAGGGGGCGGTGAGCACCGGCAGGTCGACCGGGGTGCCGAGCACCTTCGTCGACAGGTCCGGCTGGTCGACCCAGGTGGCCATCCGCGGGGCGAAGGCCACGTCCCTGAAGGCGCGGGCGTTGCGTGCGAGGGTCACCTCCCCCTCGGAGCCGCCGTCGACGTACTCCCGGATCCCGCGGGGCAGGGCCCGGGCGGCGGCGCGCTGGGCGTCCCCGGCGTCGAGCAGTCGCGCGGCTCGCCTGCGGCGGGCCTGTTCGACGAGGGTCATGTCAGGCCCCGACTGCCGGGATGCCGTGGCCGGACCGCAGCGGGATCTTGTACAGCGCGCTCGCGTTCGCCCCCAGGATCCGACGGCGCCGCTCCAGCGGGAAGGACCGCGGCACCGACTCGTACGGCGAGTCGAAGTCCCAGTGCGGGTAGTCGGAGGAGAACATCAGCCGGTCCGCGAACCCGGACTCCTCGAACATCGCGTAGACGTCGGGCGTCCACGCCGGGTCCTCGGGCTCCTCGACCGGCTGGGTGGAGAACCAGAAGTGCTCGCGCAGGTAGTCCGAGGGCTTGCGGGTCAGGTGCGGAACCTCGTCGCGCAACTTCTCGTAGGTGGCGTCGAGCCGCCAGGAGTACGGCACGGCCCAGTCCCAGCCCAGCTCCAGCAGCGCGATCCTGAGCTTCGGGAAGCGCTCGAACACGCCCTCGAAGATCAGGCTGGGCACCATCGAGACCGGCAGGACCGCGAACGCCGCGTGCATCTCGGCGTAGAAGTTCTGCCGACCGGCCCCGGTGGGCTGCCGGCCCATCCCCGGCACGTGGAAGCCCAACGGGATGTCGTAGTGCTCGCACGCCTCGAAGATCGGCCAGTAGCGCTGCTTGCCCAGCGGGTCCTGACCGGCGGGAGACATCAGCACCTGCACGTAGGAGTCAGCGTTGGGGCCCTCCTTGCAGCGCGCGATCTCGTCGGCGGCACCCGCGAGATCGCGGGGCAGGGTGATGCTCGCCTTGAACCGGTCGTCCGCACCCGCCCAGGTGTGGGCCAGGGCGTCGTTGTAGGCGCGGTAGATCGCGAAGGCGCACTCGTAGGGCATGTTCGCCCCGCCGTGGGTGATGATGTAGGTCTGCGGGCAGGTCAGCACGACCGCGGACATGTCGTACTTGTCGACCACCTGCTCCACGGCCAGGTGCGGGTCGACGCCGACGCGTCCCTGCTCGTCCACCGCGTCCAGCCGGTGGGTGAACTCGCGCTGCGAGGGGGCCACGCCGCCGCCGAAGCCGCCCAGCCCGTAGCGCGCGATGTAGTCGCGCCAGCGCTGCGGCAGGTGCTCGGCGACCTGCGGGTCGGTCGGCAGCGGCATCGGGTGGAAGTCCGTGTCGATGATGCCGAGCTTCTCCTCGACCGGGGTCGCGGCCGGCCGGACGTCGGTGAGGGTCATGAGAGGTGCTCCTTACAGGGCGCTGCGGCTGGTCTCGGCGGCGAAGAACACCGCGATCACCGTGAGCAGGCAGGTCGCGCCGATGAACAGGGAGATGCCGGCGGTACCGCCGCCCGAGGCGGCGAGCAGCGAGGCGCAGATCAACGGGGTGAACCCGCCGCCGACCGTCCCGGCGATCTGGTAGCCGAGCGAGGCGCCGGTGTAGCGCTGGGTCGTGGGGAACAGCTCGCCCAGCCACGCCCCGAGCGGGCTGTAGACGATGGCGTGCGTGAAGGCCGCGAGCGAGATGCCCAGGTACATCGCTCCGACGCTGCCGGTGTCCATGAGCGCGAACATCACCGGGATGCTGAGCGCCTGCAGGACGGCGCCGACGCCGACGACGAGCCTGCGGCCCCAGAGGTCGGACAGGTAGGCGAACACCGGCTGGAACACCAGGCCGATCGCCGCGGAGACGAGCACGGCGTTCAGGATGTCCGCCCGCGGGAAGCCGTCCTGGATGCCGTAGCTGACGATCCAGGTGCCGTACACCGCGCTCGCCGCGAACGCGCCCAGCACGAGCGCGACCGACAGCAGCAGGTTCTTCGGCCGGCGGAGCACCTCGACCAGCGGCACCTTCGGCGCCTCGGCCCGCTGCGCCTCCTCGCGGGCCTGCGTGAAGATCGGGCTCTCCTGCACCCCGAGCCGGATCCACAGGCCGATCACCACGAGCACGGCCGAGATCAGGAACGGGATGCGCCAGCCCCAGTCGAGGAAGGCGTCCCCGGCGAGCGCCGCGGCCAGGGCGAACACGCCGTTGGCCAGCAGGATGCCGCCGTAGAGACCCATCTGCGCCACCGAGCTGGACAGGCCACGGCGCTTCGGTGCGTGCTCCATCGTCATGAGCACGGCGCCGCCCCACTCGCCACCGGCGGAGACGCCCTGGATCAGGCGCATCAGCACCAGCAGAAGCGGCGCGGCCAGCCCGATGTTCGCGTACGTGGGCAACAGACCCACGACCGTGGTGGACACGCCCATCAGCACGATGGACAGCACGAGCATGCCCTTGCGGCCGACCTTGTCCCCGAAGTGACCCCAGATGATGCCGCCGATCGGCCGGGCGATGAAGCCCGCGGCGAGCGTGGCGAACGAGGCCAGGGTGCCCGCTGTGGAGCTGAACTCCGGGAAGAACAGCTGGTTGAACACCGCCGCCGAGGCGATGCCGAAGAGGTAGAAGTCGTACCACTCGATCACGGACCCGAAGAAGCTCGACACGAGCACCCGGTTCCGCATGCGGCGGCTGGATCGTTGAGGGGGATCACCGACCGGAGCGCCGTCGGCGCTGCGGGCAGCAATCTGCGAATCGGTCACCGTCGACCTCCGTGGTGGGAGCACGACCAGGCGGGACACCCGATCGTATATTCTTGTGCAGAAGAATATACGTTCCTCGGGTGGCGCTGTCCAGAGCGTCCGCGGCTTCGGCGGCGCGGCGGCGGTGGCGCTGGGCGCGCTCTGCACGGGGAGGCGGCCGAGCGCTGGGGAACGCGTCACACCAAGGCGGCCGAACACCTCGCGCACGGAGCAGGCTCACGGCCGGGACGACTCCGCGCGCGACGGCGGCCGCGCACCAGCGCGTGTACGTCGCCTACTGCGCGGCGAGGAGGGACGCCCCGCGATTCGCCCGGATCCGGCCGGTCAGCCGGCGAGGCGCCCCGGACCCCGCGGGGTCTGCGGCGCGTCCGGCTCGCCCCAGAAGTCCAGGGAGTCCAGCCACCGCATGAGCAGGTTGCCCGTGCCCATGAAGTGATCCTTGGCCAGCATGCGCGCCCGGTCGACGTCCCCGGCCGCGATCGCGTCGATCAACGGGGCGTGCTGGGTGCGGTTCACCTCGGACCAGCCGGGCACGACGTGGAAGTTCTCCGGGAACTGCAACGGGACGAGCCGGCTCGCCGCCTCGGCGAACCACTCCAACTTGGGCGCGTCGGCGATCACCGAGACGTAGTGGTGCAGCGCCGAGTTCAGCGACGTGGCCAGGTGCCCGTCGGACGGGTCGGCGTCGCGGATCTGCGCGTCCAGCTTCCGCAGCTCGTCCACGTCACGGGCCGTGGCCCGGGTGGCGGCCCGTGCCGCGAGCTCCCCTTCGGCGGTGCCCCACATCAGGTAGGTGTCCTCGACGTCCTTACGGCGCACCGCCGACACCCGGAAGCCCCGGTTGGGCTCGTGTGTCACCCAGCCGTCCTGGGTCAACAGCAGTAGCGCCTCGCGGACGGGCGTCACGCTCACCCCGAGCTGCTCCGCCAA
Source organism: Pseudonocardia sp. NPDC049154 (assembly GCF_040648315.1). NCBI lineage: Bacteria > Bacillati > Actinomycetota > Actinomycetes > Pseudonocardiales > Pseudonocardiaceae > Pseudonocardia > Pseudonocardia sp. NPDC049154. The sequence goes on along the minus strand of NZ_JBEZDN010000002.1, from coordinate 128,626 downwards.
CTGGCCGAGTCGCAGAGGCTCGCCAGGCTGCACGGTCCGGCCCATGATCTGGTCCCGGATCGCGCTCGCGACGTTGCCGCGCAACTGCTCCTTCCCCGTCCGACCCACGCGCCGATCCTACCGAGCCGCCCGATCGCCGACAGTGACGGTGCGATGACACAAGGTCGACGTCTCCCGGGCCGAGCCTCAGCCCCGCGGCACACCCGGAACGGTGCGGGACCACAGGAGCCCCGTGACGCCGTCGAGGAAGGTCCTGCTCACGGCCACCGGGTCGGACAGGCAGCCGGCCGCCATCGCGCCGTCCCGCAGCATGACGAAATGCCGCGCGGCAGGCTCGGCAAGGCCGTCCCCGACCTGCGCGAAGAGATCCGAGAGCGCGCCCAGGAACCACTCGCGATGGGCGACGACCTGCCGGTGCACGGGGTGTGTCGGATCGGGGTACTCCGCCGCGGCGTTGAGGAAGGCGCACCCACGGAAGCCGGGGGCCTGGACATCCGCGGCGATGTCCGCGCCGATGGCCCGAAGAGCGTCCTCGGCCGACCCGTGCGCTGCCCGGGTCTCGTCGAGACGCTCGCGAAGGCGGCGATCGGCCTCCTGGAGGTAGGCGACCACCAGGTCCTCCTTACCGGGGAAGTGCCGGTAGAAGGTCGCCCGGGTCGTGTCGGCCTCCTCCAGGATCCGGTCGACGGGCACCGTGTGCAGCCCCTCGGAATAGAAGATCCGGCTCGCGGTGCCGAGCAGGCGCGACCGCGCCGCGGACGGCCGGTCGCCGGCGGTGCGCCCCATGCGCCAGAAACTATCAGATAGAACGTTCAGTCTTGACAGGAGCGACGGGCCTCTGCGACCGTCGACCAGGTCGAGCGAGACAGAACGTTCTCTCTCTCATGTCGAGGCCGCGCGCCCGCTCGACCACCTCGTCGTCGAAGGAGCATCCGTGAGTACCGCTGTCACCTCCGCCGCTGTCACCTCCACCGCTGCCGGCTTCGCCCCGGCACTGCGGCGGCTCTACTTCGTCCGGTCCGGGTTCGCGATCGTCTGGGCGATCCTGGTGGTCCTGACCGGACGTCAGTTCGGGCCCGTCGCGGCCGTCCTGGTCGTGCTCTACCCGCTGTTCGACGTGGCATCCGCCGTCGTCGACGCCCGGGCCTCGAGGTCGACCGGGTCGACCTCGTCGACCCGCGGGCCGTATCTCACCATCGCCGTCAGCCTTCTCGCCGCGCTCGGCCTGGGCATCGCCGTCGCCTCGGGCATCCCCGTGGTCCTGCAGGTCTGGGGCGTGTGGGCCATCGTCGCCGGTCTGATCCAGCTCGTGGTCGGGATCAACCGGCGGGCGCTGGGCGGCCAGTGGTCGATGATGCTCAGCGGCGGCATCTCCGTCGTCGCCGGCACCGGGTTCCTCCTCATGGCGGGCGCGGCGCACCCCTCGCTGGTCAACGTGGCCGGCTACGCCACCCTCGGTGGAATCTTCTTCCTCGTCTCGGCGCTGCGCCTCGGCCGCCCCACCACAGAGCGCTGACCACGACCGCCACGACTGCGACCGTCGACGTCGTCGTGATCGGTGCCGGTCGGGCTGGCCATCCTTCACGATCGACCTCGTCGATCACGGCCAGCGCGCCCTGCTCGCCGCATCGGAAAGTCGGATCTGGCGGGCGGCCCGGCTGATCCGCACACTGCGGATGTGAGGCGGGCGAGAGGAGTGGTACCCCGTGGCTTCGCAGGATGCAGGCGCGGACGTTCGCCGAGTCGTCGTCGGGGGCAGGCCGCTGACGGTGCCCGAGGTGGTCGCGGTTGCTCGGCACGATGCCCGGGTCGAGATCGACGCCACCGCCGCAGCGGCGATGTTCGTCGCTCGGGCGGCTGTCGATGAGCTCGCCGCATCCGACCGCGCGATCTACGGCGTGTCCACGGGCTTCGGTGCGCTGGCCTCGACCAGGATCGGCAAGGCGTCGCGGGACGCGCTGCAGCATGCTCTGGTCCGTTCCCATGCTGCGGGCACCGGCCCGGAGGTCGAGCGCGAGGTCGTCCGCGCCCTGATGCTCCTGCGGCTGCAGACCTTCACGACCGGCCACACGGGTGTGCGGTCCGAGGTGGCTGATCGGTACGTGGCGATGCTGAACCTCGGGCTGACGCCGGTGGTCCACGAGTACGGCTCCCTCGGCTGCTCGGGCGACCTCGCTCCTCTTGCGCACTGCGCCCTCGCCGCCATCGGAGAAGGCCAGGTCCGCACGGGCGACGGCGACGTCGTGCCGAGTTGCGAGGCGCTGGCCGCGCACGGACTCGTCCCGCTCCGGCTGGCGGCCAAGGAGGGGCTGGCACTGATCAACGGGACGGACGGCATGCTCGGGATGCTCGCCCTGGCCATCCACGACCTCGGCGCGCTGTTCACCGCTGCCGACGTCGCAGCGGCGATGAGCGTCGAAGCCCTGCTGGGTACGGACCGTGTCTTCGCGCCGGAGTTGCAGGGCGTGCGGCCCCATCCCGGGCAGGTGGCCTCGGCGCAGAACCTGCACCGTCTGCTCGCAGGCTCCGGAATCATGGAAAGTCATCGTGGCGAGGACTGCAGCGTGGTGCAGGACGCCTACTCGTTGCGCTGCGCACCCCAGGTCGCCGGAGCGGCGCGAGACACCCTTCGGCATGCCGCCGACGTGGCAACGATCGAGCTGGGGAGCGCCGTCGACAATCCCGTGGTGCTTCAGGACGGACGCGTGGAGAGCAACGGGAACTTCCATGGAGCCCCCGTCGGCTACGTCCTGGACTTCCTGGCCATCGCCGCGGCCGACATGGCGTCGATCAGCGAGCGACGCACCGACCGCCTGCTCGACCCGAGCCGTTCGCACGGGCTGCCGGCCTTTCTGGCGCAGTCACCCGGCATCGACTCCGGCATGATGATCGCCCAGTACGCCCAGGCAGCAATCGTCAGCGAACTCAAGCGCCTGGCGAACCCCGCGAGCGTCGACTCCATCCCGTCCTCCGCGATGCAGGAGGACCACGTGTCGATGGGCTGGTCGGCCGGGCGAAAGCTGCGCAGAGCCATCGACGGCCTGCAGCGCGTGATCGGCATCGAGATTCTCGCCGCGGCACGCGGGCTGGAACTTCGCGCTCCGCTCGAGCCCGGGGCCGCGTCCACCGCGGTGGTGACCCTGCTGCGCCGGAGCATCGCCGGAGTCGGCGCCGACCGTCGGCTCTCCCCCGAGCTCGAGCAGGTCACCGAACTGGTTCGTCGTGGTGATGTCGTGCGAGCGGCCGAGTCCGCGGTCGGCCCCCTCCAGTAGCCGCCGACGCAGTCCGCCTCGTCACGTGCACGCCACGTTCCCCGCGAGGACGACGCCGCCGATCAGCGGAACGCCGGGGCGGTAGGCGAGATGGATGTAGGACGGCGCCTTGAGCGTGAGGAGGTCGGCTCGTCGTCCCGGTGCGATCACGCCGACGTCGCTGCGGCGCAGTGCCGCCGCGCCGCCACAGGTCGCTGACCACAGGGCCTCGGCAGGGCTGAGTCCCATCTCGCGAACCGCCAGCGCGATGCAGAAGGCCATGCTGGAGGTGTAGGAACTGCCGGGGTTGCAGTCGGTCGCGAGCGCGACCGTGACTCCGGCGTCGATCATCCGTCTGCCGTCGGGCCACGGTGAGCGCGTCGAGAACTCGACTCCGGGCAACAACGTGGCGACGGTGACGTCGCCGGCCTCGGCCAGGGCTTCGAGGTCGTCGTCGGAGACGAAGGTGCAGTGGTCGACGGAGGCCGCCTTCAGCTGGACCGCCAGTGCGATGCCTCGGCCGTGTTGCAGCTGGCCGGCGTGGAGGCGCGGTTGCAGTCCGCGTTCTGCTGCGGCCTCGAGGATCGCGCGGGCCTCGTCGACCTCGAAGGCCCCTCGGTCGCAGAACACGTCGGCCCATTTGGCCAGTGGGGCGCACGCGTCGAGCATGGGCCCGCGGACGAGATCCACGTAGTCGTCCCTGTGTCCCTGATACTCCGGCGGCACGACGTGTGCGCCGAGGAAGGTCACCTCGGAGGTGGCCTCGGCGGCGATCCTCAGCGACCGGGCCTCGTCGTCGACCGTCAGGCCGTACCCGCTCTTGCACTCGAAGGTCGTGGTGCCCTGAGCCAGCATCTCCTGTCGCAGCGTGGTGACGGTGGCGAGCAGGGCGTGGTCGTCCGCCCGACGGGTCGCCCGCACAGTGGTCTGAATGCCGCCGGCGTCGTAGCTGGCTCCTGTCATGCGCGCGGCGAACTCCTCCGCTCGGTCGCCGGCGAAGACCAGATGTGCGTGGGAGTCGACGAATCCGGGGATCACCGCGCACCCGCCGACGTCGACCAGTCGATCGGCCGCCGGGGCCGACTTCTCGGGGCCGACCCACGCGACCCGGTCGCCGTCGACCAGCACGGCCGCGTCGCGGACGAGGCCCAACCGCGACTCGTCGCCCTGCGTCGGGTCGTTCGTGGTCAGCTCACCGATGTTCGTGAACAGCACCGTCACCGCACGGCCCCCTCCTGCCTGCTGTGCTCCCCGAACAACAGGTCCGCTGCGTCGACCAGCCGGCGGGACACATCCGTCACCACCAGGTGGCCCCGGTCCCGGACCACCGGCCGCCCGTCGACGACGACGTCGGTCACGTCGGCGGCGGTGGCCGCGAACACCGCCGTCTCGGCTCGCGGGCCACCGCCCGCGGTCCGCACGGATTCCATGTCGACCGCGACCAGGTCGGCGCGGTGTCCGGGGACGATGTGCCCGGCGTCGGTCCAGCCCAGGGCGTGCTGGCCGTCCGAGGTCGCCGACTTCAGCAGCAGGTCGGCGGGGAAGATCCCGCGCTCGCGGCACCGCAGTCGTTCGTCGAGCTCGACCGCGCGCGCCTCCTCGAACAGGTCGATGACGGCGTGGCTGTCGGAGCCCACGGAGAAGAGGCCGGCCGAGCGGGCGAGAAGGGCGGACGCGGGCCCGATGCCGTCGCCGAGATCGCGTTCGGTGGTCGGGCAGAAGCAGACCCCGGTGGCGGTGGAGTCCAGCATGGCCAGGTCGGACTCGGTCAGGTGCGTCGCGTGCACGGCTGTGGTGCGCGGACCGAGGACGCCGGCGTCGTGGAGCAGGGCTGTCGGGGTTCGTCCGTGGACGGCCACGCACTGCTCCACCTCGGCCGTCTGCTCCGAGGAGTGCACGTGCAGGGGGGCGCGGTGGGCGTCGGCCCACTCGACGACCGGGGGCATGTGCTGCAGCGGCACGCCGCGTACCGAATGCAGAGCCGCGCCGACGATCACGGTGTCCGAGCCGCCGAACTCGCGACGAAGGAGGTCGACGCGCTCCGCCCAACGCTCGCCGGAGCCGTCCCCGAAGCGACGTTGCACGTCGCCGAGTGGGGATCCGTCCACGCTCGCGCTCAGATAACAGGTGTCGAGGAGGGTCAGGCGCACGCCTGCGGAGGCTGCGGCCTCGACCAGTGCCCGGCCCATGGCGTTGGGGTCGTCGTAGGGCACCCCGCGGGCGCCGTGGTGCAGATAGTGGAACTCGCCGACCGAGGTCACCCCCGCCAGCGCCATCTCCGTGAAGACCGCCGTGGCGAGATCCCGGTAGGTGTCGGGGTCGAGCTTGTCCGCCGCCTGGTACATCAGGTCACGCCAGGTCCAGAAGGAACCTCGGTCGTGCTGCGTGCGGGATCGCAGTGCCCGGTGGAAGGCGTGGGAGTGTGCGTTCGCCAGGCCGGGCAGGACCAGCCCGCGCAGGACGGGTACCGCAGCGGGGCGCTCGACCCCGGTCACGACACGGGTGAAGCGGCCTTCGGCGACCGTGAGGAGGACCCCGTGTTCCACGGGCCCGCCACCCAGCCACGCGTGTTCGCACCACCACTGCTCCTCCGGGTCGTCCGACCGCAGGGCATCGGCTGCGCGGTGCAGGGCGTTCGACGGCGATGTCATGCCGCTGCCCATTCCTTCATCAGCGCAGCGAGTGCCGCTACCCCGAGGCGGCAGTCGGACGGTTCGGCGTGCTCGTCGGGCGAGTGGGACACGCCCGTCGGGTTGCGCACGAACACCATCGCGCTGGGCACGACCGCGGACAGGACGCCGGCGTCGTGGCCTGCGGCCGACTCCAGGACCGGGACTTCGCCGAAGGCCGTCAGCGCCCGGGCGATGCGGTCGCGCAGGGCGCGCGGGAACTCCACGATCGGGGACTCGGACTCGGCGCTGACCTGGAGCTGCACACCTTCGGCTGCGGCGTGCTCCGCGGCGTCGGTGAAGATCTCTCGGGTGAGGAGATCCAGGGCGTTCTGCGATCCCGCGCGCGCGTCCAGCCAGCTCTCCACCGACGAGGCGATGGCGTTGGCCCCGTTCGGCTGCACGGTGAGCTTGCCGAAGGTCGCCACGCACCCGTGCTGGACGGCACGCGACCGCGCCGATGCCACGGAGGCTGCATAGGCCAGCATCGGGTCGCGCCGATCCACCATCCGGGTCGCGCCCGCGTGGTTGGCCTGCCCGGTGAAGGACAGCCGCCATCGTCCGTGGGGCCAGATCGACGAGGCCACTGCCAACGGACGGTCCAGCAGGTCCAGCGCCCGTCCCTGCTCCACGTGAAGCTCGACGAAGACCCCTACGCGATCACGCAGCCGCCGATCCTGGCCGACCGACCTCGGGTCGCGTCCCGCGGCCTCGAGCACCTCGGCCAGCGTCCGGCCGTCGGAGTCACGCAGGCCCAACGCGCGCTCCGGCGCGAGCGCACCGGTCGACAGCTGCGAGCCGACACACGCGACACCGAAGCGGGCGCCCTCCTCGTCGGAGAAGGCGACGACACCGATCGGGGTCCTCGGCTCGAAGCCGGCCTCCTGCAGCTGCGCGACCGCGGCGAACGCCGACACCACGCCCAGCGGCCCGTCGAAGGCACCGCCGTCGGGCACGGAGTCCAGGTGCGAGCCCGTGACGAAGGCGTCACGTGGGTCGCCGGCCCAGCCCGGCGGGAACCACCAGGCCCACAGGTTTCCGTTGCGGTCCTGCTCGGTGCTCATCCCGCGCCGGTCGGCGCAGTCGACGAACCACTGTCGCAGGACCAGGTCCGGCTCGGTCCAGGCGAAGCGTCGGTAGCCGCCGAGTCGACCGACCCGTCCGATCCCGGCGATCTCCGACCAGAGCGTCTCGAACTCCGTCATCCGCCCTCCCGCATCGGGATGCGCACCCCTCGCTCCGCGGCGACCTCGGCAGCATGGGCGTACCCGGCGTCGACGTGGCGGAGGATCCCCATCCCGGGATCGTTGGTCAGCACGCGGGCGAGCTTCTGTGCGGCCAGCTCGGTCCCGTCGGCGACGGTCACCTGCCCGGCGTGGACGGACCGGCCCATGCCGACACCGCCGCCGTGGTGGATGGACACCCATGAGGCACCGGACGAGGTGTTGACCAGGGCGTTCAGAAGCGGCCAGTCCGCCACGGCGTCCGAGCCGTCGATCATGGCCTCGGTCTCGCGGTACGGCGAGGCGACGGACCCGGAGTCGAGATGGTCGCGGCCGATGACGACGGGAGCACTCAGCTCGCCGGCGGCCACCATCTCGTTGAAGCGGAGCCCGGCACGGTGCCGCTCCCCGTAGCCGAGCCAGCAGATGCGGGCGGGAAGCCCCTGGAAGGCGACCTTCTCGCCGGCCAGGGTGATCCACCGCCGCAGGTGCTCGTTGTCCGGGAACAGGTCGAGGACCGCCCGGTCGGTCGCCTCGATGTCCTCGGGGTCACCCGACAGCGCGACCCACCGGAACGGGCCCAGCCCCTCCTCGAACAGCGGCCGGATGTAGGCCGGCACGAAGCCGGGGAAGTCGAAGGCCCGCGCGTAGCCGGCCCTGCGGGCCTCGTCGCGGATCGAGTTCCCGTAGTCGAAGACCTCGGCCCCACGGTCCCTGAAGCCGACCATCGCCTCGACATGGGCGGCCATGGACAGCCGAGCCTGCTCGGTGAACCACGCGGGGTCCTTCTCCGCGGTCGTCCTCATGTCCTCGAAGGCGACGCCACGGGGCAGGTACGAGAGGGGGTCGTGGGCCGACGTCTGGTCGGTGACCACGTCGATCGGCGCCTCCCGGGCGAGGAGCCCGGGGAACACCTCGGCCGCGTTGCCGACCAGACCGATGGACAGTGGCCGGCGGGCGTCGCGAGCGGTGATCGCGCGGCGCAGCGCGTCCTCGACGTCCGTTGCGCGGACGTCGAGGTACCGGTGCTCGATACGGCGGTCGATCCGTGTCCGGTCGCAGTCGACGCAGATGACCACCCCGCCGTTCATGGTGACCGCGAGCGGCTGAGCGCCGCCCATACCTCCCACGCCGGCGGTCAGCGTGATGGTGCCGGCCAGCGAGCCACCGAAGCGCTTGCGGGCGACGGCACCGAAGGTCTCGAAGGTGCCCTGGAGGATGCCCTGGGTGCCGATGTAGATCCAGGAGCCGGCCGTCATCTGGCCGTACATCATCAGGCCGGCCGCCTCCAGCTTGCGGAAGTGCTCCCAGTTCGCCCAGTCCCCCACCAGGTTCGAGTTCGCGAGCAACACGCGTGGGGCCCACTCGTGCGTGCGGAGGATCCCCACCGGCTTGCCGGACTGGACGAGGAGGGTCTCGTCGTTCTCCAGCTCTCGCAGCGAGGCGACGATGGCGTCGAACGCGCCCCAGTTCCGCGCTGCTCGACCCGTCCCGCCGTAGACCACGAGCTCGTCGGGATGCTCGGCAACCTCCGGGTCGAGGTTGTTCATGAGCATCCGCAGCGCCGCTTCCTGCTGCCAGCCCTTACACGACAGCTGCGGGCCGCGGGCCGCGCGCACGGTACGCGCGGCGGATGTGTCAGTCATCGAAACCGTCCCGGTTCACGTGGCGTGTGGTGCTGCTAGTGGACCTCACATCCCCTCGCTCGCTCTACCTCGACGGAGTGCTGACTGTCCCGGATCCGAGACGTCGATGCGGAACGTGCGCGGGCGATGCCGAGCAGCGGACAGCCGCGTTCGCCGACGGCCCGGCCGAGGTGGAGGACAGGTCCCTGAAGTGCGGGTAAGGTTCTCCACCCCGATCGACGAGCCTCCGTGGGCCAGCAGGCTTGCAGTTCAGGAGGCCGTCGAGTCGGGGTGACGGCCGAGCGGGACCGTCGAGGCCTTGCTGCCACGCACCATGCTCTCGAGCTGGAGGCGGCGATGGACGTCATGACCAGAGGGGTGCTGCCGCGCACGCTTCTCGTGCTGGTGTGTGTCCTCGGCGTGTGCCTTGCGTGCACGTCGGGCACCGCGCCGCCGCCGTCCTCGCCGTCGAGCAGCGGCCCTTCGTCGGTGTCGGCCGACCCGGCCAAGGCCGACGCCGTGATGAAGGTCGTCGAGGACGCCAGGGCCGAAGCCCATCTGAAAGCCGTGATCGTCCGCGTCACCATCGACGGCAAGGAGATCGCCACCCGGGCCGTCGGCGACTCGATGCCCGGCGTGCCCGCGACGACGGACATGCATTTCCGCAACGGCGCCGTGGCCATCTCCTACGTCGCCACCGCGCTGCTGCAACTCGTCGACGAGAAGAAGGTGAGCCTCGACGACAAGGTGTCGACGTGGCTGCCCGACATCCCCTACACGGACAAGGTGACCCTCGGCCAGCTGGCCCAGATGACTTCTGGATACGTGGACTACGTGACCACCCCCGAGCTGGACGACGCGCAGTACGCGAACCCGTTCCGGACCGTCACCCCCGAGGACCTCATCGCGATCAGCACCAGACACCCGCTCCTCTACGAGCCCGGAACGAACTGGAACTACTCGCACACCAACTACGTCATTCTCGGACTCGCCCTCGAGAAGATCACGGGGCAGGACGTCGCCTCGCTCCTGCGCCAGAAGGTGCTGGGCCCCCTCGGGCTGGACGACACCACCGACCCGGGAACACCGGCGATCCCGGAGCCCGCGCTGCACGCCTACACCTCCGAGCGCCGTCAGGCGCTCAAGATCCCCGCAGGCACACCCTTCTACGAGGACTCGACCTACTGGAACCCGTCGTGGACCATCACCCACGGAGCCATCCAGACCACCGACATCCATGATCTGAACGCCACTGCCGTGGCCATGGGCACGGGCACGCTCCTGTCACCCGAGTCTCACCAGAAGATGCTGACCAAGGACCTGATCGGCAAGACCACGACCCTGCCCGGATGCACCACCTGCCACCCGCAGTCGCCGGGCTACACCTACGGGCTCGGAATCATCTCCTCCGGCAACTGGGTGTTGCAGAACCCGCTGTTCTCCGGTGAAGCCGGCGCCTACGCCTACCTGCCCTCGCAGAAGGTCGCCATCGCTGTCGCCGTCACCTTCGACCAGGCTGCCTTCGACCCGACCACGGGCGACTACAAGAACTCCGCCGACGTCCTGTGGCGGAGGATCGCCGCGACGCTCGTCCCCGGCGACGCCCCGCCGATGCCGCCCGGAAGCTAGCGCGTGCACTTCTCGACGACGCGTGGTGCTCCGGCTCCCACAGCACAGAACTGCCTCGTGATCAGGTCGCCGGGCTCGCTGAGGACCTGATCGAGGAGGCTCGTTCCACGAGGACGCTACCGCCCTCGAAGATCATCATGAGCGCCCCTCGCAGTTGTGGCCGGCAGATGGCGCACGCCGGGGCGCCGGGCCGATGCACCACGACCCAAGGCGAGATGCACGACTTGCGCCCGGCCGCACAGTCGTCTCCCATCAGGGATGCCGTGCCGCTGCTGCGCCGCGACCGAGGGACAGGGGGACAGAGTGCTGCTCGACGGGATCAACCACATCGCATGGATCTCCAACGACGTCGCACGCTTGGGACGCTTCTACTCCGAGATCTTCGACGCCGAGGTCGGCCCGACCCGCCCGCACGGCGAGGACGGCCGCGAGACGATGACCGTCATCCGCGTCGGCCCACACACCGAGCTGAACATCGTCGTCATCCCCGAGAACACCGAGGCCCGGCGCCAGACACCGATGTGGGGCCGCGGCCGCATCGACCACGTCGGTCTCCAGGCAGCCTCACCCGAGGCATTCGCGACCATCCGCCGGCGACTCGTCGACGCCGGCGCGAGCGATGGCACGGTCAACGACTTCGGCCGCGTCCACAGTCTGTTCTTCCGCGACCCGGACGGGCTCGAGGGCGAGGTGCTGGTCGCGAAGGACTCACCCTGAGGCCCTTCGGCGCGCGATCGAACGTACCGACGGACGGCCGCACGGTGCAGGCAAGAAGTCCACGCTGCCGGGCGTCGGCTTGTCGCGTACGGGGTGAACGAATGTCCGCCTCGTGCAGGTTGATCTTCGAGCGTCCGAAGGTCGGCGCCCCGGCTGGTCAGTAGTGCCGATCGCGGAGCCGCGGCGGAGCCGGGATCCCCTCCACCAGCGAGCGCGTCACCTCGGCCGGGGTCTCGTCCGGGACGAGGATCCCCCGCGTGGTCAGGTGGTTGGCCAGCAGCTCTCCGACGTTGCGGATGTGCGCGGTCATCGCATCCCGCGCCGTGCGCGGGCTGCGGTGGCTCAGGCCGCGCAGCAGCGGCAGGTGGTCCTCCGGTGCGGCCTCCGACCAGCCCTCGACCGTGGACCAGGCCCGGAACGGGGCGTAGCGCACGGTCAGCCGCAGCAGCCAGCGCAGTTTGTTCGCCTCCGCCACGCGGTTGATCAGGGCGTGCAGGTCCCACTCGATGCGCTCGGCCTCGGAGTCCCCGCGTTCGATCGACCGTAGGATCTGCTCCTGCATCACGTAGAGCTCTCGCACCTGGTCGTCGGTGATGTGCAGGGCGGCCCGCCCGGCGAGCTCGCCGGCGAAGTAGGCCTGGGCGTCGTAGATGTCGATGAAGTCCTGGCGGCTCATCTGCACGACGCGGAACCCGCGCCCGGGACGGAGCTCGACGAGCCCCTCCCCGGAGAGCGACATCAACGCCTCGCGGACCGGGGTGGCGCTGACGCCGAATCGCGCGGCGAGGTGTTCGGTGCGCAGCGCCGTGTTCCCCGGAGCTTCCCCGCTCATGATCATGTCGCGGATCTGCTGGACGATCTGCGGGGTCAGCCGCTTCGACGGGTCGATCGCATTCCGCACCGGGTCGTCCGCCCCACCCGGAGTCGGCTGCACCTCGCTCACGTCCCGTCCCCTCCCGTGGCGTCGACGGACATCGACGCACCCGGATCCTAGTGGCGGTGACACCGCAGCTCAGGTCAGTCGTGCTTGTGCACGATGAGCCCACGCACGTTACGGCCCGCCACGAGGTCCTCGTAGCCCTGGTTGACCTGCTCGAGGGTGTACGTGCGGGTGATGAGCTCGTCCAGCTTCAGGTCGCCGCTCTGGTAGAGCCCCAGCAGCCGCGGGATGTCGGTGGTGGGGTTGCAGTCGCCGAACAGGCTGCCCTTGATCGTCTTCTTCCACAGGGTGGCCACCTGGGCGGGCAGCTGGATGGTGCGGTCGTGGAAGCCACCGCCCATGGAGGTGAGCACGACGGTGCCCGCCTTGCCGATGGCGTTGAAGGCCTGGTCGACGACCTCGGAGTTGGTGACGCCGACGGTGACGATCGCCTTGTCGGCGCCGACACCGCGGGTCAGCTCGACGGCGAGGCGGCGGGCCTCGTCGGCGTCACCGGTCGCGTGGGTGGCGCCGAGCTCGAGGGCCTTCTCCCGCTTGAACGGCGTCGGGTCGACGGCGATCACGTACTTGGCGCCGGCGAACCGGGCTCCCTGCACGGCGTTGATGCCGATCCCGCCGATCCCGTAGACGACGACGGTCTGGCCGGCGCGGACGTCCGCGGCGTTGACCGCCGAGCCCCAGCCGGTCGGGACGCCGCAGCCGACGAGCGCGGCGACGTCGAGGGGCAGGTCATTGTCGATCTTGACCGCCGAGGCCTGGTGGATCACGCCGTACTGGCTGAACGTGCCGAGCATGCACATCGCCCCGTAGCGCCCCGCCGGCCCGGACAGCGGCCAGTGCTCGCCGGGGAGGAAGCCGCGCATGGTGTTGGCGCCCATGTCGCAGATCGCCTGCTGGCCGGTGGCGCACCAGTGGCAGGTGCCGCAGTTGGGGATGAACGAGCAGACGAAGCGGTCGCCGGGCGCGACGCGGGTGACGCCCGGGCCGACGTCCTCCACGACCCCGGCTCCCTCGTGGCCGAGGACCATGGGCAGCCAGCCGGGGATCTCGCCGTCCATGACGTGCAGGTCGGAGTGGCAGAGCCCGGCGTGGGTGTAGCGGACGAGGATCTCGCCCTCCTGCGGACCACCCAGGTCGAGCTCCTCGATCTCCAGGGGCTTGCCCGCCTCGTGCACGACGGCGGCGGTGGTCTTCATCTCGGGATCCTCTCGTGGTGCAGACCCGGAACGGTCTCGGTGCGGGGTCAGCCCGCGGGTGTCTCGGCGCTCCGGCGCTCGTGGCTCGCCTGCGCAACGCCCTGGTTCGCGTCCTTGCTGGTGGCCGACCGCGCCGCGAGCTCCTGGTAGGTCAACGGCCTGCCCTCGAACACCCCTTCGTGGGAGGCGACCGCCTCGCGGTGCTCGCGGTGCTCGGGGTGGCGCGACTCGAACTCCTGTCGGCGGTCCATCTCGCGGCGCCAGCGCGTGATGGTGTCGCGGTCGCCGCTCCCGACGCCCTCCCAGGACTGCGGTGCGGCGGACATCGCGGTGGGCGCCTTGGCCGAGCCGAGGATCTTCGGCGACGGCGGACGGCGGACGGTGGTGGCACCGCACTGCGGGCAGTCCGGCGCGGGGCTGGACCAGGACGGCACGAGCAGCTCGAACCGCACGCCGCAGGGGCAGACGTAGTCGTAGAGGGGCATCAGGGGACTCCTCGTCGTCGAGGGGCCGCACGCCGGGAGAGGGCCGGCCGGGAGCCGGGTGGGTCGCACCCGGCTCCGGCCGTCCGGGCCGCCGGTCGGCCGATCAGGCGTAGTACTCGTCCGGGCCGAGGCGCAGGTCGGTGAGCTGCTCCGCGGAGTGCCCGAACACGACCGTGGCGTTCGTCTTCTCCTCGATGGCGCGGATCTTCTCCACCGACGTGAACCAGGCGACCGTGTCGTAGACGATGCCGGCCGCGATCGCGGGCGGACCGTAGGACTCCTTGAGGTACAGCGAGTCCGAGGCGAAGATCATCGTGCCGGAGTCGGCGAGGTCGACCTTGAGGCTCATCGTGCCCCAGGTGTGGCCCGGCGTCTGGAGCAGCGTGACCCCGGGGAGGATCTCGGTGTCCTCGCTGACGGTGTCGAAGGTGAGCCCGTCGTAGTCGGACTTGATGTGCGCGCCCTGGTTGTAACCGTCGAAGGACAGCGCGCCCTTCTTCTCCTCCTCGTTGATGATGATCTTCGTGCCGCTGTCCTGGAAGAACTTCGCGTTCGACGCGTGGTCCATGTGCAGGTGCGAGAGCAGCAGGTAGTCGATGTCACTCGCCTCGACGTCGAGCTGCTTGAGCCGCGAGTCGAGCCACATGCCCTCGGTGACCGTGTCGACCGGGAAGAACTGGTCGAGGCCGGTCGGGCCCCAGCGGGTCTCCCAGTCGCGCGGGACACCGGCGTCCCAGAGGATCTTCTTGCCGCTCGGGTGCTCGATGTAGACGACGTGGGTGGGGACCTCCACCCAGTCCTTGAGCTTCTCCGGCTGGGCCTTGGTGGCCATGCGCCCCGGGTCGATGAGCAGCCACGTCAGGTCGGCGTGCATCGTGCCGGTGGGGATGATGCGAAGCTTGATCTTGTCGTTCTCGGACATCGTTCTCCTCGTCGAGTGGATGTATCGAGGGAGTCGTGCGCGCTGCGGGGGTGGCGCGTCCGACCGGCGGGATCAGGCGCCGGCCGCGCCGAGCTTGGTCCGCGCCAGATCCAGCCCACCGTCGGCGACCACCCCGCGGATGGCCTTCTTGTCGTACTTGCCGACGCTGGTCTTCGGGACCTCCGGCACGAACAGGAACGTGTCCGGGATCCAGAACTTGATGAAGCCCTCGGCCAGCAGGTGGTCCTTGAGCTCCTGCTCGGTGACCGAGTCGTCCGCGGGGACCACGCACGCCAGCGGGCGTTCGAGCCACTTCTCGTCCTCGATCCCGACGACGGTGGCCTCGGCGACCTTGGGGTGCAGCATCAGCGAGTTCTCCAGGTCGATCGTGGAGATCCACTCGCCGCCGGACTTGATCAGGTCCTTGGAGCGGTCCTTGAGCAGCACGTAGCCCTCGGGGTCGATGCAGCCGACGTCGCCGGTCTTGAGCCAGCCGTCGATCATCGAGTCCTTGGTCCGCTCGTCCTTGTAGTACTCGGACGCGGTGAACGGCGAACGGACATGGAAGTCGCCGATGCTCTCCCCGTCCCACGGCAGTTCCTTGCCGCTCTCCTGGTCGAGCACCTTGATCTGCAGCAGCGGGATGGGCAGCCCCTGGGTCTGGCGCAGCGAGTAGATCTCGTCCTCGGTGCCGCCCGCGAGGTTCGACTTCAGCGCGAAGAAGCAGATCTGCGGGGAGTTCTCGGTCATGCCGTAGCCCTGCATGACCTCGCAGTCGTACTCGTCGCGGAACCACTTCATCACCGCCTTCGACGGCGCCTGCCCACCCAGCCACAGGGTGGACAGGGTCGAGAGGTCCCGCGGCCGATCGCTCGCGCGGACGGCGTCGCGGATCATCGTCCCGATCGTCACCGCCGCGTTCATCCCGGTCACGCCGAGGTCCTCGATGATGTCGACGTAGTCGGCCGGCAGCGGGTGCGCGCCGGGCAGCACCAGCGTCGCCCCTTGGAGCAGCGCGGTGTGCGGGATGTTCCAGCCGTTGCAGTGGAACATCGGCGCGACCTCGAGCCACACCTGGGACTCGCTCATGTTCAGCTTGTCGTGCATGGCCAGGCACATGGCCTGCAGCACCATCGCCCGGTGCGAGTACACGACACCCTTGGGGTCACCTGTGGTGGCGCTGGTGAAGCACACCGCGGACGCGGCGTTCTCGTCGAACTCGCCGAACTCGATGTTCTCGTCCGCCGCCGCGAGAAGCTCCTCGTAGGAGTGCACCGGTACCGGGATGCGGTGCTCGGGCACCGCGTCCGAGAACACGACCACCCGCTCGACAGTGGGCAGACCGGCGGCGAACAGGTCGGCGACGAGCTCGAGCTGGTCGTCGTCGACGAGCAGGATCCGGTCCTCGACCTTGTCGATGGTGAACTTCTGCTGCGCCGGGGAGAGCCGCAGGTTGATCGTGTGCAGCACCGCCTGGATACCCGGGACCGCGAAGTAGGTCTCCAGGTGGCGGTAGTTGTTCCAGGCCAGCGTGCCGACCCGGTCACCCGGGGCGATCCCCAGCGTCCGCAGGGCGTCGCCCAGGCGGCGGACGCGCTTGCCGAAGTCCTTGTAGGTGTAGCGGTGGTACTCGCCCGGCCCCAGCCGCGTGATGATCTCTTTGCTGGCGAAGAGCCGTTCCGTCCGCCAGAGCAGCGAGTGCAGCAGCAGCTGGCTGTCGAACATCAAACCCTGCATCGACCCCTCCGCGATGAGTTGGTCAGGTGAGTTGGTCCGTGGATGAGACAGGAGCATGTCGTGTTCTATAGAATCATGCAAGTCTCCGTGAGACACGGGGCACAGCTACCCTCACCGACGTGGGAGGATCCATGGAGAACCGGGACAAGCTCTACATAGACGGCGCCTGGGTGTCCCCCAGCTCCGCCGGGACCATCGAGGTGGAGAACCCCACCACCGAGCAGCTGCTGGCCACCGTGCCGGAAGGCACCGCCGCGGACGTGGACCGCGCCGTGGCCGCCGCACAGGCGGCCTTCCCCGACTGGTCGCAGACGACCGTGGGCGAGCGGGCCGAGTACCTGCGCCGCATCCGGGACGGCCTGGCGAAGCGGCAGGACGAGATCGCCGAGACCATCGCCACCGAGATGGGCTGCCCGCTGCGCACCGCCACGAAGATCCAGGCCGCGCTACCGCAGACCGTCATCGGCGCCTACGCCGACCTGATCGAGTCCTACGAGTTCGAATCCCGGGTCGGCAACACCATCGTCGCCCGCGAGCCGGCCGGGGTGGTCGGGGCGATCACGCCGTGGAACTACCCGCTGCACCAGATCACCTGCAAGCTCGCGCCCGCCCTCGCCGCCGGGTGCACGTTCGTGCTCAAGCCCAGCGAGATCTCCCCGCTGGTCGCGTACGTCCTCTTCGACGTGCTGCACGAGGCGGGCCTGCCGGCGGGTGTCGTCAACCTGGTGCCGGGCTACGGCCAGACGGTCGGCGAGGCCATCGCCGGGCACCCGGGCATCGACGCGGTGTCGTTCACCGGCTCGGTGCGCGCCGGACAGCGGGTTGCCGAGGTCGCCGCGAAGAACATCACCCGGGTCACCCTGGAGCTGGGCGGTAAGTCCGCCAACGTCCTGCTTCCGGACGCGGACATGGCCACCGCCGTCAAGGTCGGCGTGGCCACGGGCTTCCTCAACGGCGGCCAGACCTGCACCGCCTGGACCCGCATGCTGGTGCACGACGACCAGTACGACGACGCCGTCGAACTCGCCGCGTCGATCGCCTCCGGCTACACCCCGGGCGACCCGCTCGACCCGACCACCAAGCTCGGCCCGATGGTCTCGGCCGCGCAGCGCGAGCGGGTGCGCGGCTTCATCCACGTCGGCGTGGACGAGGGCGCCAAGATCGCGACGGGCGGCTGGGAGCAGCCCGAGGGCGTCGACCGCGGGTACTACGTCTCCCCCACGGTGCTCGCGGACGTCACCCCGGACTCGACCGTCGCCCAGCAGGAGATCTTCGGCCCGGTGCTGTCGGTGATCCGCTACTCCGACGAGGAGCAGGCCCTGGCCATCGCCAACAACTCCGACTACGGCCTGTCCGGCGCGGTCTGGTCCGCCGACCAGGACCGCGCGCTCGCCTTCGCGCGCAAGGTCCGCACCGGCTCGATCGACGTCAACGGCGGCCGCTACAACCCCCTCGCCCCGTTCGGCGGCTACAAGCGCTCCGGCATCGGCCGGGAGATGGGGACCGCCGGACTGGAGGAGTTCCTCGAGACCAAGGCCATCCAGCTCTGACCGACCCGCGCCTGGGGGACGGCGTTCCCCCGGGCCGGTCGGTCGGTCAGGGTGCGGCGGCGTCGCTGCCCGCCTGGCGCCGGGTGCCGACCAGGCTCTCGTGGCGCAGCTCCCGCAGAGTCGCGCGGCCTCCACCGAGTCGCTCGGTCGACTCCGCGGGTCCGGGTCGCGAAGACCGCCGCGATCCGCTCCTCGTACCGGCGACCTGACGATCAAGGCGTCCCCGACGCCGTGACCGTTCCCTTCGACCCACCGGACCGTCCCGACCTCCGGCTGGTTCCGCATCGCCCACTCCGACAAGCAGCGCGCCCCGGTCAGCACACGTAGCTGCCGGACTGGGCGCGGGTCCGGATGGTCCCCGAGTGGGCCAGCTCGCGCAGGGCCCGGCGGACGAGCGCCCGCCCGACCCCGAGCCGGACGGCCAGTTCACGTTCCGCCGGCAAGCGCGATCCGGTGGAGCGCGTGGCGACGAGCCGGCGCAGCTCGGTGAGCAGGTCCGGCAGGTCACCGCCCGAGGAGCCCGCCCTCACGCGGCGCCCGCGCCCAGGGACAGACCGCGGGTGCGGCCGGGCGGCTCGACGAGCAGCACTCGCCCACCCCTGGCCCCGGTGACCACGAGGACGTCGAGCTCCGGGCCCGCGAAACAGAGGTTGGTCGGGAAGGTCGGCTCGGGGAACCGGATCTCGCCGGCAGGTCGGCCGTCCGGTTCGAAGACGACGATCGCCTCGGTGTCGGGTGCGGCGGCGTACAGCCGGCCGTCCGCGTCGAGAGCCAGCCCGTCCGGACCACCCGCCGGGAGCGCGAGGGGTGCTCCGGCAGGGACCAGCCGGTCACCGGTCCACCGATGCCGCGTGATCACGCCGTCGTCGGTGTGCGCGAGGTACAGCAGGTCCGGGTCCGGGCCGAAGGCGAGCCCGTTGGGGAAGGCGAGGCCGTCCAGGAGGACCGCGGTCGCGCCCGTCGCGGGGTCGTGGGCGCAGAGCCGACCGGCGGCGGTGCCGCCGGGCAGGCCGGGATCGGTGAACCAGACGCGCCCGTCCGGCCCGGTCGCGAGGTCGTTCGGGGCCAGCGCCGCCGGCACGCCGACGTCGGTGACCCGGCCGCCGTCGAGGCGCTGCAGTCCGGCCGGGGTGGGTCGGGCGGACCGGCTCGGACGCAGGGCGGCACCGTTCTGCGCGACCCAGATCGCGCCGTCGGGCCCCTCGGCGAGGCCGTTGGGTCCACCACCGACCTCCACCGTGGCGAGGACGCCGCCGTCGAGGTCGATCTCGACGACGAGCCCGCGGGACATCGCGACCACGAGCAGCCGCCCGTCGGCGGTCCACACCGGCCCCTCGGTGAACCCGATGCCGGCGGCGAGGGTGCGGGTGCTCATGCCACGCCCCCGGCGAGGACCGCACGCAGCGCCCGCTTGCTGACCTTGCCCGTGTCGGTGAGCGGCAGCTGGTCCTGGGTGAGCACCTCGACCCGGCTCGGGACCTTGTACCCGGCGGCCCGGGCCTTGACGTGGGCGACGAGCGCGCCGGCCAGGTCCGGCCCCGGATCGTGCCCGAGGCGGGCGACGACGGCGGCGACCATCGTCTCGTCGCCGTCCGCCGAGGGCAGGCCGACGACGTAGGCCTGGTCCACGTCGGGGTGCCCGCAGAGGAGCTCCTCGACCTCGAGGGGCGCGATGTTGATGCCCTTCACCTTGAGCATCTCCTTGCTGCGGCCCACGACGTGCAGCCGCCGGGCGTCGTCGAGGAACCCGAGGTCACCGGTTCGGAACCAGCCGCCGGGCCGGAACACGCCCTCGTTGAGCTCGGGCCCGCCGAGGTAGGCCCCGATCACGCAGCCGCGCAGCTCGATCTCGCCGGTCTCCCCGGTGGCCAGGGCGCCGCCGTCCGGCCCGGTGATCCGGATCTCCTGGGTCGGCACGACGGTCCCGGAGGTGTGCAGGCGCACCTCGAGCGGATCGTGGGCGTCGGAGACGGTGGAGTGCCCGTAGCCCTCGGTGAGGCCGTACATGCTGCAGACCTCGGACACCCCGAGCTCCTCGACCACCAGGCGTTTGTCCTCGGCGGTGAAGCCGGTGGTGCCGGTCCGCAGCGCGGAGATGTCGTGCCGTCCGAAGGACGGGGCCGCGAGCAGGTTGCGCGTGGTGGGGGCGAGGCCGTAGTAGACGGTGCAGCGCTCGCGGGCGATGAACTCCAGCGAGCGGTCGCCGTCGACGCGCTCCTCCAGACACAGCGTGACGCCGTGGGTGAGCGCCACGGGCAGGGCGTTCGCGCAGCCGTACCCGAAGAAGAAGGGGGCCGCGATCCACAGCCGGTCACCGGGGACGAGGTGCTGGCGACGGCCGATCTCGTAGGCGTTGCGCAGGAGGTCGCCGTGCTGCAGCGGTACGGGTTTGGGACGGGCGGTACTGCCGCTGGTGAACAGCAGCAGGGCGAGGTCGGTCGGGGCGGGCGGGTCGAGGGGCCGGGGGTCGGCCTGCCCGGGCAACGCGAGGTCGGCGGGCCACGCCAGCGCGCCGAGATAGCCGTCGGCCGAGGGGGGATCGACGGCGAAGGAGCGCCCGAAGCCGGCCGCGGTGAGCTCGGCCAGGGTGTCCCGCCCGAAGATCGCGGTGTCGGTGAGGACCAGGCGCACCTGCGAGGTGCTCAGGACGTGGTCGAGCTCGGCGGCGCGGTACCAGGTGTTGATCGGGACGACGGTGAGCCCGGCCCGGTGCGCGGCGAGTGCGCCGGTGATCCAGCGCAGGCCGTTGGGCAGCAGGATCCCGATCCGGTCGCCGCGGCACAGGCCGGCGTCGGCCAGGAACGCGGCCAGCCGGCGGGTGCGGTCGTGGAGCTCGGCGTAGGTGACCCGCCCCTCCGGCCCGACGACGGCCTCGGCCTGCGGGCGGCGGGCGGCGAGGTCGTCGAGGACCCCGGGGACGGTGAGGGCGGCGGGCCCGGTGGCGGACGCACCGTGCTGGGGGGTGCCGGTCGGGGCGCTCATGGCGCTGCTCCTTCGGGGTCGGGGCGGAACACGACGCGCGGCGGTTCCCGGTGAGCGTCGATCTCCGCGGTCACGGCCTGCCCGATCCGGAGGTCCCGGACGTCCTCGGTGGGCGGGCCGGCGAGTGTGGTGACGAGTCGGGGGCCCTCCGCGAGCTCGACCACCGCCACCACGTAGGGCGCGGGGTGCTCGGCCAGGTAGGCCTTGTGGAAGACCACGGCGCTCCAGACGGTGCCGCGGCCGGAGGCGGTGAACCACTCGGCGGCGTCGCGGGCGCCGCACCGCGGGCAGGTCCGCGGCGGGGGGAACGCGGCGGTGCCGCAGGACCCGCAGCGGGCCACCCGCAGCAGGCCGGCGCGGAGCCCGTCGACGTGGGGTCGGACGTCCATCAGTCCTCCCGTCCGAACAGCACAGAGGACACGATCGGGGCCGCGCAGGCGTACTGGACCGTGCGCGCCCCGGGGACCTGCCGCGACCCGCACTCGCCGCGGAGCTGGCGCACGGCCTCCACGAGCAGGCCCCAGCCCTGCAGGTAGCCCTCGGACAGCTGACCGCCGGAGGTGTTGCAGGGCAGCTCGCCGCCCAGGGCGATCCGCCCGTCGGCGATCCACTCCCCCGACTCCCCGGGCCTGCACCAGCCGAGGCCCTCGAGGGTGAACAGCACGTTCGGGCTGAAGTTGTCGTAGGCCATGAGCGCGTCGACGTCCTCGCGGCGCCGCCCGCCCGCCCGCAGCACCGCCTCCCCGACCTCGGCCAGGGCATCGGCCCAGAAGTCCTCCGGTGGCAGGTCGGACCCGGTCAGCCGGCCCCGTTGGGCGGCCCCGAGCACCCGCACCGGCGGCCGGGGCAGGTCGCGGGCCCGGTCGAGCGTGGTGAGCACGAGCGCGACGCCCCCGTCGTTGATCTGGCAGTAGTCGAACAGGTGCAGCGGGGCGACGACGTAGCGGGAGGCGAGGTAGTCCGCCAGCGTCAGCGGGTCGCGGCGCAGAGCGTGCGGGTTGAGCGAGGCGTGCGCCCGGAAGGTGGTGGCGACCGTGCCGAGCTGCTCCTCGGTGGTGCCGTACAGGTGGCGGTGGCGCGCCAGCATCAGCGCCGAGAACGCCCCCGGGGACGTCATCCCGTACGGCGCGGTCACCGCCGGGGTGGTGCCGTACCCCTCGCCGGCGCCGGTCGAGCCGGAGTCACCGGCGCCGTAGGTCGCACCGCGGGTGCGGCCGTCGTTGCCGTGGACCAGCACCACGGTGTGGCACAGGCCCGCGCGGACCGCGGCCGCGGCCGTCTGGACCGCCGGACCGGTCATCCGGCCCTCCGGGGGCAACGCGACCGTCCAGCGCGGGTCGAAGCCGTGCTCGGCGGCGAGGCCCTCGTAGCTGTCCACGCGGTGGGTCAGCAGCCCGTCGACGTCGGCGGCGGACAGGCCCGCGTCGTCCAGGGCGGTGCGCAGCGCCTCGCCCGCGAGGTCGTCGGCGGAGCGCCCGAGGGCGCCGAAGCCGGTGGTGCCGACGCCGACCACGGCAACGGGAGTATTCATGTCCCGAACCTCCGTTGTTCGGATCTTTGATACAGGTGCCGCGCCCGAGAGGCCACGGGGGCACCGCGCAGGGTCGTCAGTCGGCGAGGATGCCGTCGCGCTTGAGGGCCGCGACGACCTGGTCGCCCTCCTGCTGGACGTGCTCGCGGTTGGCCAGATCGGCCTCGGCCTCGTTCCCGGCGCGCAGCGCGGCGATGATGCGGGCGTGCCCCCGGTTGGCCTGCGGGCTCGCGGCCGCGGGCAGGGCATAGACCTCGCGCGGCAGGTTGTGCGAGAGGTGGCGCAGCACCGACAGCGTCCGGCGGCTCGCCCCGGTCCTGTTGATCAAGGAGTGGAACTCCCAGTTCAGGTCGTGCAGCAGGTCCGGGTCGTCGCTCGCGCACATCTGCGCGTGCAGCTCCTCGAGCTTGACCAGCACCGGCTCGGTGATCCGCCGGACCGCCCCGGCGGCGGCGAGGCCCTGGGCCATGCCGTAGAGCCGGTAGTGGTCGGTGATGTCCTCGGCGCGGATCGGGACGACGAACGTCCCGCGGTGCGGCTCGGAGGCGACCAGCCCGTCCGCCTCGAGGGTGATCAGGGCCTCGCGGACCGGCAGCCTGCTCACGCCGAGCTCCTCGGCGATGGCGTCCTGCGGGACGCGCTGCTCGGCCTTCAGCCGCCCGTCGAAGATCATCGAGCGGATGTGCTCGGCCACCTCGACGCTCATGGCCCGGCGCTGCAGGCGGGGAGCGGCAGCACGTGCTCGTCCCGCCACTCCGGCACCCCCCGATCGCCCGTCCGGTCCTGGATAAACTATCACCCGAGCCGGCGGGGCCGACCGCGCCGCGGTCATCGCGCACCTGCCGTGAGCGACACGCCCCAGCGGCGCAGGGTCTCCTCCGCCGGTGCGGCCTGCCGCGCCTGCAGCGGGGTGCGGTCGAGACGCGGCGCCGCGGCGGGCTGCGGCCCGTCCGGCCGCCGCTCCAGGGTCCGACGAGCGCGCAGATGGGCGTCGCCGGGGGCCTCGGCCAGGGACAGGACCGGGGTGACGCACGCGTCGAGGTCGGCGAAGACCTCGGTCCACTCCGCGCGGGTGCGGGTGGCGAACGCGGCGGCGACGGCCCGTTTCGTCCGCGGCCACGCCTCGCGGTCCCACTGGGCGGGCAGGGTGTCGGGGTCGAGCCCGAGGCCCTGCAGCAACCGGGCCCAGAACTGCGGCTCGATGCTGCCGACGGCCATGTACTCGCCGTCCGCGGTGGCGTAGACGTCGTAGAACGGCGCACCGGTGTCGATGTCGTTGGTACCCGGCTCGTCGGACCAGCGGCCCTGCGCGGCGCGGCTCCAGATCCCGGTCATCAGCAGGCTCACCCCGTCGACCATGGCCGCGTCGACGACCTGCCCGCGCCCGCTGCGGTGCCGCTCGAGCAGGGCGGTGACGATCCCGAAGGCGAGCATCATCCCGCCGCCGCCGTAGTCGCCGACCAGGTTCAACGGCGGGACCGGGGCCTGTCCGCGGCGCGCGATCGACCGCAGCGCCCCGGTGAGCGCCAGGTAGTTGATGTCGTGACCGGCCTCGCGGGCGCGCGGGCCGTCCTGTCCCCAGCCGGTCATCCGCCCGTAGACCAGGCCGGGGTTGTCCGCCCGGCAGTCGTCGGGGCCGAGCCCGAGGCGCTCCATGACGCCGGGCCGGAACCCCTCGACGAGCACGTCGGCGCGGCGGACCAGCGCACGGGCGGTGTCGAGGTCGGCGGGGTCCTTGAGGTCCAGGCCGATCCAGGGGCGGCCGCGGGTGAGCGCGCCGCCGTCGACGGGGCCGGTGGGGCGGTCGATCCGCAGGACGTCGGCGCCGGCGTCGGCGAGCAGCATCGCGGCGAACGGGCCGGGCCCGAGCCCGGCGAACTCGACGACCTTGATCCCGGTCAGGGGCCCCTCGGTGGACTGCGGTGCGGGGTGGGACACAGCGGGTCTCCTCATGCGGCGTAGGGGTCGCCGATGCTGCGCCCGCCGCACACGACGAGGACCTGCCCGGTGACGTAGGGGGCCTCGGCGAGGTAGGCGACGGCGCCGGCGACGTCGTCGGGACGACCGGCCCGGCCGACCGGGACGGCCGCCAGGGTGCGGCGGCGGATGTCCGGGGGCAGCCCGTCGGTCATCGGGGTCTCGACGAACCCGGGGGCCACGGCGTTGACGGTGATCCCGGCGGGGCCGAGCTCGAGGGCGAGCGACCGCGTCGCGCCGACGAGCCCACCCTTCGCCGTGGAGTAGGCCGTGGACCCGAACGTGCCGAGCCACGCCCGCGAGGTCAGGTTCACGACCGCTCCCCCGCCCCCCGCGGCCATCCCCCGTGCGGCGAGGCGGGTCAGGGCAAGCGGACCGAGCAGGTTGATCTCCAGCAGCCGCCGGAACAGAGCGGGGGCGAGCCGCCCGATCCGCGCGTCGCGCAACACCCCGGCGCAGTTGACCAGCAGGTCCACTCCGCCGAGGTCCGCACCGAACCCGATCGCCGCGGTCCGCGACGCGGGGTCGGTCACGTCCAGGACCAGCGGGTGGGCCCGGCCCGGGTGCTCGGCGGCGATCGCGGCGGCCGCGGCAGCCGTCGCCTCCCGGTCGAGGTCGGCGACCACGACCGTGGCGCCGCGGGCCGCGAGCGTGCCGCAGATGCCGCGCCCGATGCCGCCTGCACCCCCGGTGACCAGCGCAACCCTGCCCGCGAGGCCGTGAGGGCCGGTCATGGGCGCAACCTCCCCAGGTCCGAGCCGGCGGTCAGGTAGATCTCCTGCCCGGTGATCCGCTCGCCGCCCGGGCCGAGCAGGGCGGCCAGCTGCGCGGCCAGCGCAGCGGTGTGCCCGCCGGCCGCATCCTCGGACCCGACGGCCAGCACGTTGACGGTCACCGTGTCGCGGGCGAGCTCGACCGAGAGCGTGCGGGCCATGGACAGCACGCCGTTGGTCACCGCGGAGGACGCGGTGCCGCCGCCGACCGCCATGAGCGGCTCGGCGGGCAGCACGAACACGAGGCGGCCGCCGGAATCGGCGTGGGCGCCGGAGCCGAGATGGGCGCCGGAGCCGAGGTGGGCGAGCTCGCCCTGGACCGCGGCGAGCACCACCTCGAGCGAGCCCGCGACCTCGTCGGCGAGCCGGGCGTCCGTCAGATCGGCCAGCGCGGCGCGGCGGGGCACCGGCGCGACGACGCACGCGGCCGGGGCCGTGGCGTCCACGGTCTCCAGCGCCCGTTCGACCAGCGGGCCGAGCTCGCCGCCTCCCACCACGGGCACCGGCCGGAGAGTGGAGGTCGTCATCGCGTCATCACCACCGTGGTGACCGAGCCGCCGTCGGTGCCGTTCACGGTGCCGCCCTTGCAGTAGGCCAGGGCGGTGCGCGCACCGTCGACCTGCCTGCCGCCCGCGGTGCCCCGCAGCTGCCAGGTCAGCTCGCACACCTGCGCGGCTCCGGTCGCGCCGACGGGGTGGCCGCGGGAGAGCAGGCCACCGGAGGGGTTGACCGGCAGCCGTCCGCCGAGGGCGGTGTGCCCGTCGGCCGCCCAGGCGGCGCCCTGTCCGTGCGGGACCAGGCCGAGACCCTCCATCCGGACGATCTCGGCGATGGTGAAGCAGTCGTGCATCTCGACGAGGTCGATCTCGTCCGGGCCGACACCGGAGAGCTTCCACGCCTCCTCACCGGCGCGGCGGGAGACGTCCTCGGCGTTGAGGTCACCGAGTCCGGTCTGCACGGCCCCGCTGACCAGCCCCACCCCCAGCACGCGGGGGACCGGGCCCGAGAGGCCCAGCCTGCGCAGGCCCGCGGGGCTGCACAGCACGACCGCCGCGGCGCCGTCCGAGATCGGGCTGCAGTCAAGCAGCCCGAGCGGCTCGGCGATCTGCCGCGCCCCGAGCACCTGCTCCAGGGAGATCGGCTTCTGGTACTGCGCGAAGGGGTTGTGCACCGAGTGCGCGTGGTTCTTCACGGCCACCGAGGCGATCTGCTGCCGGGTGGCGCCATGGTCGGCCATGTAGCGGCGGGCGCTCATCGCGTGCCCCGCGGCCATGACGTAGCCGACCGCGGCGTCGAGGTCACCGGGATCCGGCCGGACCCCGCCGGAGATCCGGTCGGTCATCTTCTCGACGCCGATCACCAGGACGACGTCGTGCAGCCCGGCGGCCAGGGCGACCCAGGCCTCGCGGACCGCGGTCGCGCCGCTGGCGCAGTAGTTCTCGTGGTTGGACACCGGCTTGCCGTCCAACCCGAGCTGGGCCGCGACCCGTTGCCCGGCCACCGGGCCACCGAACACGTGGCCGACGTAGAGCCCGTCGACCTGTCCGAGGTCGGCCCCGGCGTCGGCCAGGGCGGCACGGGCCGCCCCGATCGCCATCCGCTCGAGCGTGACGTCGGCCGGGTACTTGCCGAACCGGACCATCCCGGCGCCTGCGACGTGGGCGGGTGCGAGGCTCATGCGTTCTCCTTCCCCTCGGTCACGCGGAAGCGGAAGCCCAGCAGCTCGGCGCCATCCTCACCGGTGGCGAACGGGGTGAGCTCCAGCTCCACCGGCAGGCCGAGCTCGACCGCCTCCGGCTCCGCACCCACCACCGTGGACATCAACCGCACCCGGTCGGCGGGCAGGTCCACCCAGGCCAGGACATAGGGAACGGCGACCCCGGGCGGAGCCTGCCGGACGACGGTGTACGAGTGGATCCGCCCGCGGCGGTCGAGCTCGGTGCGCTCCAGCCCCGCCACCGCGCGGCAGGCCGGACAGAACTCGCGGGGCGGGAAGGTCGTCGTGGCACACGCGCCACAACGGGATCCGAGCAGACGCGGCGGCTCCAGCGACACCAGGCCCTCGCGGAAGGGCCGGGTCGGCACCGGAGCCGAGGCATCCGAGGTGTTCGTGGGGGGCATCGACGCCTCCAGGGGACCGTTCGGCGGGAGCGGTGGGCTCCCGGCTCTGGTCCCGACATTAGATTCTTGATACAACTTGCGCAAGGTGCCATGGTGGTCCACAGCATCGCCGCTGACAGGCTCGTGAGCCGGAGATGAGCGGGAATCTTCAGGTCAGGGCGGCAACGACAGACCGTCGGTTGTGCTCACTGCCACAGTGTGCGATTGTATCAATTATCGAGAAGGAGTCACTGATGACCCTGAGCGTTGACACGCGAACCCTCTCCCCCGCGGTGGCCACGAGGCTGGAGCTGCCGCCCCACGTCTTCGTCGACGGGCAGGCTCTGCCGGCCCTGAGCGGACAGACCCTCCCCGTGCTCGACCCCGCCGACGGCCACCGGATCGGCACCGCTGCCTGCGGCGACGCGGCGGACGTCGACCGCGCCGTCCAGGCCGCGGTCCGGGCCTTCACCCCCGGCTCCCCGTGGCGGACCATGACGCCGATCGACCGCGGCAAGGTCCTGCACCGCATCGGCGACGCCATCCTGGACCGGGCCGACGAGTTCGCCGAGCTCGAGGTGCTCGACGCGGGCAAGGTCCGTGGCGCGGCCCGCGGGATCGACGTCGACTTCGCCGCCCGCAGCTTCCACTACTTCGCAGGCTGGCCCACCAAGATCGTCGGCTCGACGGTGCCGACCTCCCACCCGGGTGTCCACATCGCCACCGAGAAGGACCCCGTCGGCGTGGTCGGTGCCATCACGGCCTGGAACTTCCCGCTGCTGCTGTGCGGCTGGAAGCTGGCGCCCGCCCTGGCCGCGGGCTGCACCGTGGTGCTGAAGCCGTCGGAGGAGACGCCGCACTCCGCGCTGTGGCTGGCGGAGCTGGCCATCGAGGCCGGCCTGCCCGCGGGGGTCCTCAACGTCGTCCCCGGGCGCGGGGCCGAGGCGGGTCGGGCCCTGGTCGACCATGCGGGCGTCGACAAGATCACCTTCACCGGCTCGACCGCCGTGGGCAAGGAGATCGCCCGCCGGGCGGCGGACCAGGTCAAGCGGGTGACGCTGGAGCTCGGCGGGAAGAGCGCGAACATCATCTTCGCCGACGCCGACCTCGACGCGGCCGTCGAGGGCTCCGCCGGGGGCATCTTCTGGCACTCCGGCCAGACCTGCAGCGCCCCGTCCCGGCTCTACGTCCACCGCTCGGTGCACGACCAGGTCGTGGAACGGCTGCGGGCGATCGCCGACGGCCTGCGGCCGGGACACGGCCTGGACGAGGGCACCGAGCTCGGCCCGCTGGTCAACGCCGCGCAGAGGACGAAGGTCGCGCAACACGTGAGCCTCGCCGGCGAGCAGGGCGCCACCGTGCACATCGGGCCGGACGTGCCCGCGGACGGGTTCTTCCACCCCGCCACGATCATCTCCGACGCCCGCGACGACATGGCCTGCGCCACCGAGGAGATCTTCGGCCCGGTGCTGACCGTGCTGCCCTTCGACGACACCGACGAGGTGCTGCGCCGCGCCGACGACAGCGAGTACGGCCTCGCCGCGGGCGTCTGGACGCGCGACGTGAGCCTCGCGCACCGCGCCACCAGGGCCCTGCGGGCCGGGACGGTCTACGTCAACGGCTGGGGGCTCACCGACCCCGCGGCCCCGTTCGGCGGCTACCGCCGGTCCGGCTACGGCCGCGACCTGGGACCCGACAGCCTCGAGGGCTACCTCGAGACGAAGTCCGTCTGGACCTTCCACGGCTGACCCGGCCGACCACCCTTCCTGAGGAGACCCATCGTGAAGACCCGTGCCGCCGTCCTGACCGGCTACCACACCCCCTTCGACGTCCGCGAGATCGAGCTCGACGAGCCCCGGGCGGGCGAGGTCCTGCTCAAGATGACCGCGGCCGGCCTCTGCCACTCCGACCTGCACATGGTCGACGGCGACAACGTCGTCCGGTTCCCGATCGTCGGCGGCCACGAGGCCGCGGGCGTCGTCGAGCAGGTCGGCCCCGGCGTGACGAAGGTGCAGCCCGGCGATCACGTCGTGTGCAGCTTCATCCCCTCCTGCGGGATCTGCCGCTACTGCTCCACCGGCAGGCAGAACCTGTGCAACCAGGGCGCCACCATCCTCGAGGGCTCCATGCCCGACGGCACCTTCCGGATGCACGATCCCGAGCTCGGCGACATCGGCGCCTTCTGCATGCTCGGCGCCTTCTCCGATTACGCGACCGTCTCCGAGCTGTCCTGCGTGAAGGTCGACGACTGGCTCCCGCTGGACAAGGCCGTCCTCGTCGGGTGCGGGGTACCCACCGGCTGGGGCAGCGCGGTCAACGCCGGCGGGGTGAAGCCCGGCGACACCGTGGTGATCTACGGCCTCGGCGGGGTCGGCATGAACGCCGTCCAGGGCGCCGCGCACGCCGGCGCGAAGTACGTGGTCTGCGTCGACCCGGTCTCGTTCAAGCGCGAGGCCGCGCAGGAGTTCGGGGCCACCCATGTCTTCGCCACCGCCGGTGAGGCCGCCGAGGCGGTCAAGGAGCTCACCTGGGGCGAGGGCGCGGACCAGGCGATCTGCGTGGTCGGGGTGATGACCGAGGAGGTCATCACGGACGCCTTCGCCGTGATCGGCAAGGGCAGCACCGTCGTCGTCACGGGCGTCGCCAACCCCGCCAACCTCACCGTGCACGTCTCGGGCTCGGACATGGTCTTCAACCAGAAGACGATCAAGGGCACGCTCTTCGGCTCGTCGAACCCGCAGTACGACATCGTCCGCATGCTGCGCCTCTACGACGCCGGGCAGCTCAAGCTCGACGAGCTGATCACCCGTCGCTACACCCTCGACGAGATCAACGACGGCTACCAGGACCTGCGGGACGGAAAGATCATCCGCGGCATCATCGACTACTCGAAGTGAGGACGAGCCCTTGACCGACATCGACGTCCGCGTCGACCGGCTCGAGAGCACCCATCGTGATCCACCGCCTGATCGCCGAGTACGCCCACGCCGTCGACGGCCCCACGTCGTCGTCGACCTCGGGACCGCCGGGGACATCGCCACCGCGGTCTCGGCGCTCGACTACTTCACCCCCATCCCGAACGGGGTCCCCGCGCACGGCAGCGAGACGGCGCCCCTCGCCGTCCCGGCTGCCGGTGACCGCCCCCCTCCGTCCACTCATACCTCCGGAGCCTTGTCATGAGTTCCGCCATGCCTCGCAGGGTCGTGACCGCGACGCTGATCGGGAACTTCACCGAGTGGTTCGACTTCGCCGTCTACGGTGCGGTCGCCGTCACCCTCGGCCGGGTCTTCTTCCCCACCACCGACTCCGTCGTCTCGCTGCTCGCGTCGCTGGCGGTGTTCGGCGTCGCCTACGTGTTCCGACCGCTCGGCGGCGCGCTGCTCGGATCGGTCGGCGACCGTTACGGCCGCCGGGTCGCGCTGTCCGCCGCCGTCCTCGGCATCAGCGTGGCGACGACCCTCATCGCCGTCCTCCCGTCCTACGCCACGATCGGGTTCTGGGCACCGCTGCTGCTCGTGCTGCTCCGCTGCGTGCAGGGGCTGTCCGCGGGCGGCGAGTGGACGGGTGCCTCGGCCTTCCTCGCGGAGTACGCCCCGCCTGGCCGGCGCGGGGCGCGCGCCGCGCTGATCTCCGCCTCCGGCGGTCTGGCCATCGTGGCCGGCACGGTGCTCGTGCTGCTGCTGGAGTCGACGCTCGATCCGGCGCAGATGCAGTCCTGGGGCTGGCGGCTGCCCTTCCTGCTGGCCGCCCCGCTCGGGCTCGCCGGGCTCTACCTGCGGCTGCGGCTCGAGGAGACCCCGGTCTACCGGCAGCTGCAGGCCCAGGACGGGGTCTCCCACAGCCCGTTGCGCGACACCCTGCGCACCGAGCGCCGGACCCTGCTGATCGCCTTCGCCTGCGCGGCGGTCACCGGCGTCGGCTTCTACTACCTCGCGACCTACTTCGCGAACGCGATGTCGGTCGGCGGCTCCCGGCGGACCGCACTGCTCGTCAGCTCGGCGGCGCTGCTGGTCTACGTCGTGCTGTGCCCGCTCGCCGGTCGGCTGTCGGACCGCATCGGTCGCAGGCCGGTCTACGTGGGCGCCGCGCTCGCGCACGTCGTGCTCGCGGTGCCGGTGCTGCTGCTCGTCGGCTCGGGTTCGCCCTGGGCGGCGTTCCTCGGCATGTGCCTGTTCGCCGTCCCACAGGCCGGGCTGAACGTGATGTCCTCCATCGTGCTGGTCGAGCTCTTCCCGGCCCGCACCCGGTCCAGCGGTGCCGCGGTCGCGTTCAGCCTCGGCGCCGGACCCATCGCGGGCACCGCCCCCCTCGTCGCCGCGGCGCTCGCGGCGGGCACCGGCAGCCAGCTCGCCCCGGCCCTCTACCTGGGCGCCATCGCGCTGGTCATCGGGCTCGTGCTCGCCAAGGTGCTGCCGGAGACGGCGGGCCGGTCCCTCACCGAGGACAGCCACCCCGCCCACGTCGTCGGCACCGCCTGAGCCGGCCTCCCGTCCCGCACGTCCACCCTCGACCACAGGAGGTCGACATGGTCGACGCCACTCCCCCGCCCACCGCCCGGCCCGATCCGCAGATCGTCGCCCGGCTCGAACGCCTCCCGATGGCCCGCCCGCAGTACGGCATCCTGCTCGCAGGCGGACTCGGGCACCTGTTCCAGGCGCTCGACATCGTGATCATCGGCTTCATGCTGCCGTACCTGAAGGTCGAGTTCGGCCTCTCGAACGGCGAGATCGGGCTGATCGGCGGGGCCGCGCCGATCGGCATGATCGTCGGCGCGGTCGCGGCCGGTCTCTTCGGCGACCGGCTGGGCCGCAAGAGCGTGATGCTCTACGCCCTGCTGTTGTTCTGCGCCGCGTCGGTGTCGCTCGCGTTCGCCGACGGCCTGCTGTTCCTCATCGTCGCGCGGATCGTGGCCGGGCTCGGCGCGGGCGCCGAGGCGGCGATCGTCTCGCCCTACATCTCCGAGTTCGCGACCGGGCGCAACCGCGGTCGGTTCGTCAGCGGCGTCACCCTGTTCTTCTCCCTCGGCAACGTCGTGGCCGCCCTGCTCGGCTCGTTCGTGGTGCCGCTGGACAACGGCTGGCGGATCGCCTCGGTGCTCTGCGGGCTCCCGGTGCTGGTCCTGCTCTGGTGGCGGCGTTCGCTGCCGGAGTCACCGCGCTGGCTGCTCAGCCAGGGCCGCGTCGCCGAGGCGGACGCCGTGGTCACCCGGCTCGAGGAGCGCGTCGTGGCCGCCACCGGTGCCCCCCTGCCGGCCGTGCCCGCCACCGCGCTCACCCCGCCCGCTCCCCGGGTGTCGACCTCCCCGCTCGAGGTGTGGCGCAACGGCCTCGCGCGGGTCACCACGGCGACCTGGATCTCGTCGTTCGTCTTCCTGTTCGCCTTCTTCGGGTTCTTCACCTGGATGCCGTCGCTGTTCCTCGAGATCGGCGTCGCGCCCGGGGTCGCCTCGCTCTACAGCCTCCTGCTGTTCGTCGCCCAACCGATCGGCTACCTCACCGCGCTCGCGGTCAGCGACCGGTTCGAGCGACGCACCCTGCTGGTCACGTTCTTCTCGGTCGCGACCGTCGCCTCGGTCGCGCTCGCACTGGTGCCCCGCGACAGCGTCGCGCTGCTGTTCATCGGGATGGCGCTGTCGATCTGCATCACCTGCATCTCGGGGATCTTCTTCCCCTACTCCTCGGAGGTCTACCCGACCGCGGTGCGCGCCACCGGCGCAGGCCTCGTCTCCACCGCGGGCAACGTCGGCGCCCTCGCCGCACCCGTCGCGATCGGCTTCGCGTTCGGCACCGTCGGCTTCGGCGGCGTCTTCCTCGCGATGGCGGCCCTGCTCGCCGTCGGGGCGCTGGTGATCCGCACGCTGGGCCCGCGCGTCACCGGCAAGACCCTCGAGCAGGTCTTCGCCGACGAGGCCGGGGAGACCCCCGTCCCGGCCCGAACGCCTGCACCCGTCGAGAACGAGGCCACCGCATGATCCCGCAGGACGCCGCCCGGGCGACCCTGCCCGACTCGGACGTCGCCGACCTCGGTCAGGGGCCACCGGTCCTGTTCAGCCACGGCACGCTGCTCGACCGGACCATGTTCACGCCGCAGACCGCGGCGCTGTCCGACCGCTACCGCACCATCGCCTACACCAGCCGCGCCGGCACCAGCCGGTACGGGACCGAACGCTCGCTCGACGACCTCGTCGACGACTGCCTCGCCGTCGCCGACGCGGCGGGGGTGGAGCGGTTCGTGCTGCTCGGCATGTCGGTCGGCGGGTTCATGGCCGTCGAGCTGGCGCTGCGTCGTCCCGAGCGGGTCGCCGGGCTGGTCCTGATGGCCACCCAGGCCGCCGCGTACACCGCCGAGGAGCGGACGACCTTCGGCGCCCTGCTCGCCCCCCTCGACACCGAGGGCACGATCCCCGAGTCCGTCGTCGAGGCGTTCCGCCCGGTGATCTTCGGCGAGCGGGCGCTCGCCGAGCAGCCCGAGCTGGTGGAGCGCTGGACCGACGGATGGCGCCGCCGCCCCGCCCGGTCCCTCTACGGCGAGTACCGCTCGTGGATCGACAAGCCGGACCGCCTGCCGGACCTCGCCCAGATCACCGTCCCGACGCTCGTCCTGCACGGCGAGGGCGACAACGGGATCGACCTCGACCACGCCCGCGCGATGCACGAGCGCCTCCCGAACTCGACCTTCGCGCCGATCGCCGACGCGGGCCACCTCGTCACCGAGGAGCGACCCGAGGCGGTCACCGACGCGCTCGCGGGCTGGCTCGACACCGTGACACCCTGGGAAGGACGATCATGACCGCTGCGACGAGCGAGACCACTGAGACCACCGCCCTCGGGACCGCCCGGGCGACCGACCTCACCGGCGAGATCGCCGTCGTCACCGGAGGAAGCCGCGGGATCGGCGCCGCCGTCGTCGCCGCGCTCGCCGGCGCCGGCGCCTCCGTCGTGATCGCCGGCGGCTCCGAGAAGCACGGCCGCGCACTCGCCGACGAACTCGGCGAACCACACCGCTACCTGGCCCACGACGTGAGCTCCGAGCAGTCGTGGGCCGAGCTCCTGGACCGGGTCCGGCAGGAGCTCGGCGAGACCACCCTGCTCGTCAACAACGCCGGCATCCTCGACCCCGGCCACGACATCAGCGAGACCAGCGTCGAGAACTTCGACAAGCACTACCGCGTCAACCAGCTCGGAGTGTTCCTCGGGATGCGGGCGGTCGCCGGAGGAATGAAGCGGGCCGGCACCGGCTCCATCGTCAACGTGTCGTCGATCGGCGGGCACCGCGGATACGCCAACCAGATCGGCTACTCCACCACCAAATGGGCAGTGCGGGGCATGACCAAGTGCGCCGCCGTCGAGCTGGGCCCACACGGCGTCCGGGTCAACTCCGTCGCTCCGGGCTTCGTCAGCACGACGATGATCGACGTCATGCCCGGCGAGCAGATCGACGCCGTGACCGCGGCCACCCCACTCGGTCGGCGCGGCACAGCCGAGGAGATCGCCCGCGCAGTGCTGTTCCTCGCCTCCGAGGACTGTCCCTTCATGACCGGCGCCGAGCTCGTGGTCGACGGCGGGCTCGCGCTGTAGCGTCCTCGTGCTCGAGGAGGTCGTGGGGGCGCCGCCTGCCGGATCTCCTGTCGTGGGCCGCTCGACCTCCACAAGCCTGCGCGGGCGGTGGATCGAAGGAGCTGACGCAGCGCGGGGCGGACGGGGGTCCTCCTTTCCTGATCCACGAGCGACTGCGGATCGAAGTGGGGATCGAGGGTCAGGGACTTCAGTGGACGGTCTCGACGATCTCGTGCCGAGGGACCCCCACCTTCTCCAGGGCGCGGTAGAAGCTCGCCGGGTCCGCCCAGTCCTCGGGTGCGAAGGCACCGGCGCGGGTGCCGGCCTCCTCGAGGGCGAGGACGGCGAACGCGGCGGTCGCGGTGCCGGTGACCCCACCCATGTTGTTGAAGGCCCGGCCGGTGCGCATCGCGGTGCGCCGGGTGGAGACGGCGGGCTTGCCGTCCTTCGTGCCGTAGACCCGGGCCAGCAGACCGCCGCGGTAGGGATAGACGTGCTTGGCGGCGGAGGTCACGAGGAACTTCGCGAGCTCACCGGCCGTGGAGTCCTTGCGTCGGACCTGGGAGGTCATGCCGCGTAGGGCGTTGCGCCAGCCGGCGGCCGATCCGAGCTCGCCCTTGACGATGTCCTCGATGAAGTCGACGGCCTCCGCGGCGGTCATCCGACCCTGTCGTGCGGCGAGGCCCATGCCGCGGGCGAGCCCGTTGAGCGGGGCGGGGTCGAGGCCGCCGACGCAGCGGATCCGCTGGGCGTCGGGGTAGCGGCGCGGCAGGGTGACCGGCTCGGGATGGGCGGTCTCGTAGAGCAGGACGTCGGGTTGCCCGGCGAGGATCGGGAACCGGCCGGTCTCGACGAAGGTCTCGTGCACGACCCGGCGACCGTCTTCCCACGTGACGCAGTCGCCTGCCGAGATGTGCAGGAGGTGCTCCAGGACCGCCCGGCCCACGTTCGGCCGCTCGTCGCCCACCAGCCAGCACAGGTCGATCATGTCGACGGTGTCGAGGTCCCCGGCGGCGTCGACGGCCATGACGTTGGACATGCCGGGCGAGGCGCCGCAGCCGACGTAGATCGGGATGCCTGCCGCCTCGGCCTTCTGGTCGAGGGTCAGCGCGTGCTCGGTGCTCTCGACGTCGTCGTCGAAGTCGAGGTAGGGAACTCTCGCCTCCACGCACGCCTCGATGACCGGTCCGGAGGTACGGATGTAGGGGCCGGCACCGAGCAGGACCAGGGCCGCCCCGTCGACCAGGGCCCGTAGCGCGTCGTCGTCGAACAGGTCGAGCCGCTGCACCGTCGCCCGGCCCGCCGGCACTTTCCTCGCCAACGCCTCGAGCGGCTCCGTCCGGAGGTCGGTGAGGACCAGTTCGAGGTTCCCCGGGGCCTGCGCGAGCCGTTCGACCGCGACCCGACACATCTCCCCGCCCGCACCGATGACGACCACACGCTGCGCCTGCTTCGCCATGACTCTCTCCCTCATCTTCGAAGTCGATTCGAGTTTGAGTTCTGCGTCGAGCCGTGTCAAGCTGCATGTCCGAAGTCGATTCGAGATCGGAAGATGCCATGGACAGCGTGAGACACGTCGAGGTGCTCGTCGTCGGGGCCGGGATCTCCGGGATCGGTATGGCCCACCACCTCAGGACGCGACGGCCGGGTACGTCGTTCGCGGTCGTGGAGGCTCGTTCGGAGCTCGGCGGCACGTGGAGCCTGTTCCGCTACCCGGGGATCCGGTCGGACTCGGACATGCCGACGTTCGGCTACGGCTTCCGACCCTGGCCGCACCGCGCGACCGTCGCCGCGGGCGGAAGCATCCTGGCCTACCTGCGTCAGACCGTCGGCGAGGCGGGCATCGGCCGGCACATCCACCTGGGCCATCGGGTCACCGCAGCAGACTTCGACCCTGGCACCGGGCTGTGGACGGTGACCACCCGTGTCGGCGATGGCCCGGAGTACGCGACCTTCGTGGCGCGCTTCCTGTTCCTCGGCACCGGCTACTACGACCACGACCGCGCCCATGTGCCGGAGTTCCGCGGCGTGGACGACTTCCCGGTGGCGTGGTCCATCCGCAGTTCTGGCCGGATGATCTGGACTATCACGGGAAGCGCGTGGTGGTGATCGGCAGCGGCGCCACCGCCGTGACGCTGGTGCCGACCATGGCCGAACACGCCGCTCACGTCGTGATGCTGCAGCGCTCACCGAGTTACGTGCTCTCGATCCCCGCCGAGGACCGCGTCGGTGCAGCCTTGCGGGTGCTGCTCGGTCCGGAACGGGCGCACCGCGTCGTCCGGCGGAGGAACATCGCCCTGAGCAGGGGACTGTTCAAGGCGTGCCGACGGTTCCCGCGGCTCATGCATCGGGTACTCGTCGCGCACGTTCGGTCCCGGCTCCCCCACCACTTCGACGTGGACACGCACTTCAGGCCCCGCTACGACCCGTGGGACCAGCGCCTGTGCGTGGCGCCCGACGGCGACCTGTTCCGGGCGCTGTCCTCTGGGCGGGCATCCGTGGTCACCGACCGCATCGACCGGTTCACCCCTGACGGGATCCTGCTCGAGTCAGGACAGCACCTGGCTGCGGACGTGGTCGTCACCGCGACCGGACTGCGCATGCTCGCGTTCGAGCGGATCGCCCTGAGCGTCGACGGGGAGCCCGTCGACGTCGCGGACCGGGTCGCGTTCAAGTCGATGATGCTGTCCGGGGTGCCCAACCTCGCCTTTGCGCTCGGCTACAGCAACATCTCCTGGACGCTG
Source organism: Pseudonocardia sp. NPDC049154 (assembly GCF_040648315.1). Lineage (NCBI taxonomy): Bacteria > Bacillati > Actinomycetota > Actinomycetes > Pseudonocardiales > Pseudonocardiaceae > Pseudonocardia > Pseudonocardia sp. NPDC049154. Next base: position 91,019 of record NZ_JBEZDN010000002.1, on the reverse strand, counting down.
AAGATCGACCTGGTCGCCGAGCACCTGTGCCGCCTGCTCGATCACATGGACGCCCGCGGCCACGACATCGTCGAACCGGTGTGCGACGATCCCGACGTCGAACGGTTCCCCCTGCTCGACCTGAACGCCGGCTACGTGGCGCGCGGCATCACCGCGTTCCCGAAGGCGGGCAGCTCGGGGCCCTGGACCCTCGCCCACGCCTACGAGCAGGACGTGCAGCGGCTGCGCCACGGCCCGATCGAGGACCCGGCCCTGCGGTTCGCCGCGGCCGGGCGACCCGCACCGGTCGGCTGAGGTGGGTGTCATGGAACCCCGGAAACTCTCCTTCACCAGTCACGGAGTGCGGTGCGCCGCGTGGCACCTCGCCGGTGTGGGCGGTGCGTCGGGCCGCCCGTGTGTCGTCATGGCGCACGGCTTCGGCGGGACGCTCGACACCGGCCTGCTCGCCTTCGCCACACCCTTCACCGAGGCCGGGTGGGACGTGCTGGCCTTCGACTACCGAGGGTTCGGCGCCTCCGACGGCGGTCCCCGCCAGGACGTGTCGGTGCGGCGCCAGCGTGAGGACTATCATGCCGCCGTCGACGCGGCGCGGCACCTGCCCGGCGTCGACCCCGACCGGATCGTGCTCTGGGGCACCTCGTACTCGGCCGGGCACGCAGTGGTCGTCGCCGCCCGGCGTCCGCGGATCGCGGCCGTCGTAGCGATGACACCCGCCTCGGACGGACTGGCGAGCCTCGCCCTGATCGCCCGCCGCCACGGGGTCGGTCAGCTCGCCCGGCTCGCCGCGCACGGCGTGGTCGACACCGCCGCGGCGACCCTCCGCAGGCGCCCGCACACCGTGCCGATCGTCGGCCGACCCGGCACCACAGCCATGATCACCGCGCCGGGAGCCGCGGAGGCCTACACCTCACTCGCCGGACCGACCTGGCGGAACGAGGCCTGCGCGCGGCACGCCCTCGAGGTCGCCCGCAACCGCCCGGTCGTTGCGGCACCCCGCGTCCACTGCCCGGTCCTCGTCCAGGTCGGGACCCGGGACCAGGTCGTACCGGTCGGCGCGGCGCGGCGGATGGTGCGCAGGCTCGGGGACCGAGGATTCATGCACGAGTACCCGGTCGACCACTTCGACGTCTACGACGGGCCCTGGCAGCGCAGGGCCGTCACCGACCAGATCGCCTTCCTGCGCCGGGTGCTGGGCTAGCATGTCGATCCATGGTCGAGTTCGCGGTGCCCCGGGAACGCCCGTGAGCGGGTCGCGGCGGTCCACCGCAGCGGCGCAGAGGCCGGCGGACGTGCCACAGGCACCCGCTCGACCGCACGCCGTGCTCCAGCGCAGAGGCGTCGAGCGCGTCCAGGCGATCCTCGACGCGGCCGAGCATCTCCTCGAGACCGACGGCTACGAGGCGGCCACGCTCAAGGCGATCGGGCAGCGCGCCGGCATCCCGACGGCCTCGGTCTACCACTACTTCGCCGACCGCTTCCAGGTCGACGCCGAACTGATCCGGCGCCACATCGACCACCTCGACCAGCACATCGACACCGGCCTGCACGGGGACCCGCCCGCCTCGCTGCGGGCGGCGGTGGACGCCGTCGTCGATCCGATGGTGGCGTATTTCCGCGCGCACCCCAGTTGCGTCGAGCTGTGGTTCGGCCGCCGCAACCCCACGCTCGACGAGCTCGTCCGCGCCTTCGACGAGTCACTGGCCGAGCGCCTCTGGCGCCTGGCCGTCGACCAGGAGCTCCTGCGCGCGGAAACGCCGCGACTGGTCGTGCAGCTGGCCTTCGAGGCGGGCAGTCGCCTGTTCGACGTCGCCTTCCGCAGCACCCCGACGACCGGGGACGACATGATCCTCGACGAGGCCCGCCGCCTGGTCACCGCCTACCTACAGCTCTACGCGCCCTGAGCTGACGCAGCCGAACCCTTTGACGGGGCCCTCGCACAGCTCACCAACTCGATATCGAATCCAGTTTGAGCTTGAACGGAGTATGTCATGACGGATCTCGACGAGGTGGACGTCGTCGTCGTGGGTGCCGGGCTGTCCGGGCTCACCGCGGCCCACCGGCTCCGGCAGCGCGGGCTGTCGGTGCGGGTCCTCGAGGCAAGCGGGCGGGTCGGCGGCCGGACCCGGGACCTGCACGTCACGGACGGGGTGGTGACCGAGGGCGGCGGGCAATGGATCGGCGCCCGGCACACCAGGATGTTCGCCCTCCTCGACGAGCTCGGGCTGGACACCTTCGCCACCCACACCGCGGGGAAGACCCTCTACCGGCGGCGCGGCCGGTCGCGGACCTTCACCGGCACCATCCTGCCGATGCGCCCCTGGGCGATCGCCGACTTCGCCCGGGCGCAGCTGCGGCTCGAGCGCATGGCGAAGCAGGTCCCGGTCGAGGCGCCGTGGACGGCGGCGAAGGCCGTCGCCTGGGACGGCACCACCTTCGGGCACTGGCTCGACACGCACTGCCACGCCGCCGAGTCCCGGCACATGTTCACCTTCGGGTTCACGCTGATGTTCTGCGAGGACCCGCACCGGACCTCCCTGCTCAAGGTGCTGCACGCGATCGCGACGTCCGGCGGTGTCGACTTCATGCTCAACACCGAGAACGGCGCGCAGGAGACGCGCATCGTGGGCGGCTCGCAGCGCCCCTCGACGGTGCTCGCCGAACGACTCGGCGACCGGGTCCTGCTCGACACACCGGTCACCGGGATCCGGCAGGACTCCGACGGGGCGGTCGTCGACACCGCCCGGGGTGCCGTCCGGTGTGCCCGGGTGGTCGTCGCGATGTCCCCGGCCGACGCCGGGCGCCTCACTTTCCACCCCGGTCTCCCGGTCCGGCGCGCCGCCCTGCAGCGGGTGTGGCACAACGGCACCGAGAGCAAGGTGTTCGCCGTCTACGACCGGCCGTTCTGGCGCGACGAGGGTCTGAACGGCTCGGCTGTGACGGACCTGCCGACCGCGCACTACGTGATCGACAACTCGCCGCCGGACGGGAGCGTCGGGATCCTGCTCACCTTCGTCGGCACCGCGGGCTCCGGTGGCGGGCACGCCTGGCCCGACCCCGTCCTCGACGATCCCGCAGCTCGCCGGGCGGCGGTGCTGGCCGATCTGGCCACACTCTTCGGCTCGCAGGCTTCGCAGCCGACGCAGATCCTGGAACAGCGCTGGGTCGACGAGCCGTGGATCACCGGATGCGTGTCCACCCGGGCGCCGGGCGTGATGACCGCCTACACCGACGCGGTGACGATGCCGGTGGGTCGAATCCACTGGGCGGGCACCGAGGCAGCCCCGAGGTTCGAGGGCTACCTCGAAGGTGCCGTCCGCGCCGCCGAGCGCGCCGTCGACGAGGTCGCGACCGCCGTCCACGAGGGTGGCCGTCAGGAGACGTTGCGACCGACCTGAACCGGCGAGCACGGACCCGTTCTGGAGGACCAGGGTGTCCCGGATCGTGCCGCCCGCTACTCCGGTCACGACACCCAGGGGCTCGACGGCGCCACCCCGAGCCCGGCCGCGGCGTCGTGGGTCATCTCAGCGCGACTCGTCATGGATCGGGTCGCAAGGACGCGCTGCGGGCTTCCCGAGGGGCGACCCACAGTCGGCCACGTGCAGGAGCGGTGCCGAGCCCACGGAGCCGCAGCGGTCGGGCCGTCGACGCCCGGCGCCGCCGGGGGCCCGGTCACCGGATCGGGCGGAAGGGGTGCAGCTCGTACGGCACGTTCCCGGTGACGACAGCGTCGGCGAGCAGGCGTCCGGTGAGCGGGCCGAGCACGATGCCCCACATGCCGTGCCCGCCGGCGGCGAACACCCGCGGCGAGGTCGTCGGACCGACCAGGGGCAGCCCGTCCGGGGTGCACGGGCGGGAGCCGACCCATTCGTCCCGGCGCTCGTCGAGGTCCACCCCGCGCAGAAAAGGCCGCGCGGCGTTCACGATCGCCTGCACGCGCCGCTGGTCGAGGGGCTCGTCGGGGTCGCGGAACTCCATCATGCCGGCGATCCGCAGCCGCTCCCCCAGCGGAGTGCAGGCGACGCGCTGGACCGGCAGGTAGACCGGCCCGTCGGGCAGCTGCTCGGCAGCGACGGTGAAGCTGTAGCCGCGCCCGGCCTGGACGGGCACCCGCACCCCGAACCGGTAACCGAGTTCGGGCAGCCACGCGCCGGTGGCGATCACGGCCGCGTCATAGCGGTGCACCCCTGTGCGGGAGCGCACCCAGACCTGCTGCCCGTCGTCGAACACGTCTGAGACCCGGGTGTTCTCGCTGACGACGGCCCCGCGCGCCCGGACCGCGTCGGCGAGCGCGGCGATATAGCGCGGCGGGTCGATGAACCGCTGGTCGTGCAGCTGCACCGCGGCCGCGACGTGCTCGGTGAGGATCGGGGCGCGCTCGCGTGCCTGCTCCCCGCTCAGGACGTCGAAGCCGACCTTCTGCCCGATCCGTTCCAGCTCACCCAGTTCCTCGATCAGGCGCGCGCGTTCGTCGGCGTGGGAGAAACAGACCAGGAACGGGTCCGCCGGCCGGGTCGGGGCCTCGACCCCGCCGGCGGCGAGCTCGTCGAAGGCGTCGAGGGCCTGGCGGTTGACGCCCCGGTAGGCGGCCATGCCGCGCCGCCATCGGCGCGTGGTGCAGTTGCGGGCGAACCCGGCCAGGAACCGCCACAGGCTCGCCTCCAGGCTGATCGGGACGTAGACCGGCGAGGCGGGATCGAGCGCGGCGCGCATTCCGTAGCGCAGCACGGCCGGTTCGGGCAGCGGGGTGGTCAGCGCGGGCGCGAGCCACCCGGCGTTGCCCCACGAGGAGCCCGCCGCGACCTCGTTCCGCTCGAGGACATCGACGTCGACCCCACGTTGCTGCAGGAACCACGCGGTGGCCAGCCCGACCATCCCGGCGCCGACCACCACGACCCGCCCCGTGCGCCGCGGCGCCGAGGGGAGCTCCTCGACCGTGCATCTCCACCGCCCGTCGGGCTCAGCATGTACGGCCGCGCCCGCCTGCTGCTGATCAGGAGCGAGGGGCTGATCGGTGTCGTTCACCGTGTGCTCCCCTTGTTCTCCTTGGCCTCGACGGGTGGCTCGACGTGCACGGCGCTCACCCAGCCCACGAAGGCGGCCAGGGCCGCGACGAGAAGGGCCGGGCCGGCGAGTCCCAGGACGAGCAGACCGACGACCAGGACGAGCAGGCCGACGACCGGCCGGCTGAAGTGGAACTGGCGAGGGCAGCTGCGGGTACGGCTGCGGACGGGCAGCCGCTGCTGGCCATCCCCCAGCCGGGTGGCGAAGTCGGGGTCGTCGGTGCGGAGCCGGTGTTCGACCTCGTCGAGCACGTGCCGCTCGTGGTTGTTCAACATTGCACTTCTCCTCAACAGTGCTTATTCGTCAGGACCGGAGAGAGGGCTTCGGTCGGTCACCAGTTGGCCGGTGGATCGCTGGCCGGGAAGGACTGCTCGCCCCACTCCTGGACGATGTCTCGGACGCTGTCCTCGGCCTCGTGCGGTTCGGCGGCGATCGCGACGGACATGCCGAGGCCGTGTGTGGTGGCGGCGAGAACCCACGGCGAAGCCGACGCGTGCCCGTAAGCGCGGGTACGCGGCGAACCAGAGGCACGACATTTGTCAGGCACGACAACTCCAAAGATCGGCGTCACCGGATGGTGGCCGGTTCGACCGCCCCGATGGCGGCGGAAGTGGCGCACGACCGATCGTTCGCAGCATTGCGGAAATAGGGATTGTTTCGGACAGGCTATTTGGGCATGGCCCGATGGTCGGGTCGGCGTTTCCCGGCTGTGTAAATACCCGGCTGCGAGTAGGCGCGGACGACGGCGGCGAGTTCAGGTGAGCCCGCCATCGGGCGACCCTCCAGACGTTGCTGCCGCCGCGCCCGCAGGCCGTGCCGGTAGCCCGGCTCGGTGCCGCCCAGCACCCCCTGATCGGCGCCGCGGACCAGAGCCCAGCCCAGACAGCGGATGCTCACACGGCACGATGACCACCGAGCAGCGGGCGCGGGCAGCGCACCGCAGTGCCAGCGGACGCTCGGCGCGCTGCGCGGGGTGTCGGGAGTGACCGAGAACGAGCAGGTCATCAGGGCGGTCGGCCAGCCGTAGCAGCGTCTCGTCAGGGTCTCCCGGCGTGACGACGAGACGGATGTGGACGTCGTCGGCGGATATCGACGCCTGCGCCAGCGCGCGGTGGGCGTCCTGCAGCGCCGGCGGGTCGCAGCGGCCGCCCGCCCCGGCGGCGCGGTCGTCGTGCTCGTCGCGGACGTCGACCGCGTACAGGACCGCGCCGGTGCCGCGGGCCAGCGACATCGCGGTGTCGACGACCCGTGGATGAGCACCCCGCCCGCCCACGCCCACGATCACCCGTGGCCGCACAGCCGACTCCACAGCACGCACCCCTTGGCATGAGATAGCCGTCCAGCAGCCCGGACGGATCGTCGAGGCCCTGGTTGATCAGGACTTGGTGGGCCTGCCGACTGTGGCGCCACACGGAGGAGGTCGGCAGGCCCGACATCCACCATGCCCGCGGGAACCCGGCGGGGGCAGGGCGAGGTCCCGCAACCTCGCAGCGGCTCTCGTTTCCGGCGTCCGGCAATATCGCGTGCCATTCCGGCGGATGTGGTACATGTGTGCGGTGCCGCCCCACGGCCCCGAGAAGATGCGGGGTGCCGACGGCCGGAAACAACTGCGGAAGCGGTCGACGACGCGGTTTCACGATCGCTAGGCTCGGCCACTATTGAGCACGGCCCGACGCGCCCCGGGCCGTGCTCCTTCGCATCTGCAGCCATCGCGCGCCCGCGCTACTCGCGGACCGGGCGGCTTTCACCGACATGTTCCTGTGAGGAGTGACGAAGATGACCGAAACTCAGGTCTGGCTGGCGCAAAGCGCTTATGACCGCCTCACGGCGGAGCTGATGACACTGTTGCGGCAGCGGACCGAGGGACTCAGCGGGCCGGCGGCCGAGCAGTTCATCGGCGACAGCGCCGACCAGAACACCGACCAGCAACTGTTGACCGACCGACGGGAGCGCGACAACCGGATCCGGAAACTGCAGGAACTGCTGCAGAACCCGCTGGTGGGTCAGGATCCTCCGGACGACGGTGTGGCCGAACCCGGGATGGTGCTCACCGTCCGCTACGAGGACGACCAGGAGACCGAGACGTTTCTGCTAGCCCATCACGAAGAGGGCGCGTACCCGGCCGACCTGATGCTCTGCTCGCCCGACTCCCCGCTGGGGCAGGCGTTGCCCGGGAAGAAGCAGGGCCAGAAAGTGCAGTACGTACTCCCGAACGGACAGGTCATGGAGGTCACCCTGTTGCGGGCGGTCCCCTACCGCCCCGAGGGCCTGGCCGCGGCGAGGTAGGCCCGCGCCCAGGTGGGGGCTGCGCGATACCCGTGGCCACGCAAGGCCGTCCGCATCCTGGTTCCGGCGCGAGGCACGCGCCCGCTGAACCTGCCACAGCAATGGCCGATGCTGCCGAGCCCTCCGGGCCGGTCTGCATGCCTTCCGTTGTGCGACGGTTTTTCGGAATGCGTTGATGACCATGCAGGATTCACGCGCGGCAGATACGCGCCCGAGCGGACGAGTGTCCGAGTCTGTCGTGCCGGCGACGAGCCGTCCCGTCATCGCACGGCTCCCTCGCAGCGCACCTGCTCGGGCATGCGGCGAGGGAAACCAGCGAGAGGAACACGTCATGTGGGTCTACCGCGGTAGGTCCGCCCGAAGGGCGATCCAGAGTTGGTGCCGACATCGCCTGGACAACTGGGCGCTGCCGCATCGACGACGGCAGGTCAGCGCTGTGGCCCCGTATGGCCACCGCAGTGCTCATCTGGTCACCGCCGGGGCCCAGCACCGGCAGACCCTCGTCGTGCTGCCCGGCCGGCACGGCAACGCCGCTGTGATGACCCGGCTGCTCGAGCGGCTCGCCACCCGGTACCGGGTGGTCGCGGTCGACCTGCCCGGCGAGGGCGGGCTGGGGGTCGGCGGGCCGCCCGAACACCCATCGGCTGCATGACTACGGCCGGTGGGTCGACGCGCTCCTCGCCCGGCTGGCCCGCGAGGCCCCGGACGGGATGACCGTGCTCGCCCACGGGTTCGGCGCCGCGGTGGCGCTGGCGGCCAGGCCCGCGCCGCACATCAAGGGTCTGGTCCTACTCAGCCCGTACGGCTTCACCCGCCCCGCTGTCCGCATCGGGGTGGTCGCAGCGCTGCTGCGTTGGCGGATCGCCCCACCGCGGCGGCGGATCAGTGCGGCCAGCTCCGCCCGCGCCGGTCGACCAACCGCACCCCATCAGGCAGGCCACCCACCAGGCAGGCCCGCACGGTCGAGGCGACTCCCACGACGACCACCTCGGCGGGAGCGACGAGCTCATGCAGCAGCCGGATCAGCAGGATCAACGGTGCACACATCGCCGCGCCGAGCACCGGCAGCTCGGACAGGTCGACGACCACCGGGCCCCCGGCGTGTCCGCGATCCGCGACCCGCGACTCGAGTTCGCTGCGCACCCGTCCGATCAGCGCCGGAACACTTCGCGGCATCGACCGCGCGTCAGCGGCGGTGATCCTCACCGAAAGCGGGCCGGATTCCGGCCTCGAGCCGACGATCCTGCGCTGCGCCCGGGCACTCGCTGCCGAGCTGACCACCGTCACCGCACGGGTCTGCGGGTCAGGTCTGCAGCGCGAGGCGCGACCAGTGCCGTGGTCGACCACGGGTCCGGCTCCGGACCGGCGCAGCGACGAGGACGGGTGGGCGTCGAGGCCGGAGCCGAGGTCGGGCTCGAGGTCAGTGTCGAGGTAGGTGGGCGCGGACTGCGGCAGTGTCCGGGTCATCCCATCCTCCCGAGCCGGATGGATCTGGTGAACGGTGTGCGCTGTCGTGGTGACGCGTCGTCCGACACGGCACGGCGAGGGCGGTCTGCAGCGGGCTGGCAGGTCGCGAGCACCTCGCCTGCCAGCGTCGCGGCGGCGCGCTGCACGCAGGCCGGCACGGCGGTCTGGTCGTAGACCAGCACAGCGGCAAGGTTTTCCAGCAGCCGCGCGCTCGCAGTCAGGATCCTCGTCGTGGCCTGGCATGGCTGCATCGACCGCATGTGGGTCGCGGCCGCGGCGAGCGGCACCGGATCTGCACAGGATGGATGCACGTGTCTCGAACCCTCCTTCAGCCGGGCAAGGACCCGGCCCGAAACCAGAAATGATCAAGGCACCATCGCGGGCGAGGCCGCGACGACAGGGGCGCCGTTCTCGACGGTGCCCTGTTCACCCGGCCCGGCGCAGGGACGAACCCGAACGAAGTTGGATTGCACTTGATTGCCGTGCTCCGGCAATCTGGACCGGACGCCGCCTCGACCGCAGGTACGGCGGAGGAGAACGACAGCGATGACCCACCCGACCGGACGACCCGGCATCCCACCCGATCCGCAGACCCGAAGCGGCGAGCAGGCCTGGCTGCACCGGGTCGCGCAGGAGGCCAGCCGCGGCGCCGGAGGCGTCCCGGTCGAGCTCCTCGGCGGTTTCCTGTCGGTACTGGTCGAGGCCGCCACCACCGGCCGCCGACCGGACAAGGCCGAGCTCGACGCCGTCGGGCTCAACGGCCGCCGAGCCGCCGAGCTCGGCGTGTCCGCCGGCAACGCCGTCCAGCTGTACCTGTCGGCGGCCTGGCGGCTGTGGCGCGAGCTGCCCGCCGTGGTGACGTTCCCCGACAGCGCCACCACCGCGAATGCCGCCGAGGCCGTCATGCGCGCGGTCGACCGGGCCGTGGCCAGCGTCGCCGAGGGCTACACCCTCGCCCGCCGCGACATGATGCGCAGCGAGGAGACCCTGCGGCGCGAGCTGATCGAAGACCTGCTGCGCGGCGACGCCGACATCGGCGCGTTGGTCGAGCGCGCCGAGCCGTTCGGGCTCGACATGGCCCAACCCCACCAGGTGGCCCTGGCCGCGCCCACCGGCCGGCTCGTCGACGCCGAGGCCGCCCTGAGCAGCCTGGAACGTGCGGTCGTGCAGGGCATCGGGGACCGCGACGTGCTCGTCGCGACCAAGGACGGCAGCATCGTCGTGGTCGCGCCCGCCACCCCGACCGCCCCGGCCGGCCCCACGGCTCCCACGTCGCCCGGTGGGTACCCGCCACCCGCGGAGGACTGGGCGAGCTGATGCACACCGACCTGAGCCGCTTTCCGCGTGGCGGCCCCTGGCGCATCACGGTGGGCCGGCCCTACCCGGGCTCCTACGGCATCGCCCGCTCCTACGAAGAGGCCCGCGAAGCGCTGGGCATGGCGGTGCGCCTGCAGCTGGACATGCCGGTCGTGCGGGCCGAGGACCTGCTGATCTACCGGGTCCTGCTGCGCGACCAGCCCGCCATCACCGACCTCGTGCACGCCGTGGCCAGTCCCCTGGCACGCGCCCGCGGCGGCGCCGGACCGCTGCTGGAGACCCTCGACGCCTACTTCGCCACCGGTTGCGTGGTGACCGAGACCGCACGACGACTGCACCTGTCCGTGCGCGCGGTCACCTACCGGCTGGAGCGCATCGCCGAGCTCACCGGTTACGACCCGACCGACCCCGCACAACGCTTCACCGTGCACGCCGCCGTACTCGGCGCCCGCCTGCTCGGCTGGCCCCAGCGGGACCTCCCCGCACCCGACCCCGGCTGACCCATCCCCTGCCGACCCCCCACAGCTGATTGCCGAGGTCCGGCAGATTCACGGGTGCAGAGTTGGCCGGCCGCCACCCCTGCCGCGGGCCGCGGTCCCCGGCATCGTGGGTGTCGTCCAGGAGGTGCCTGGACCGGGGCATGCGGGTGTCCTCCTCAGTCCCCTGCCGACGCCCGCATGCCCGTCACCCGGCCTCACGCTGCCGCGCGTCGTCGCGCCGATTTGTCGGGTCGATATCGGAAGCGAAGGGATGAAGAAGCAATGACGTCTGCTCGAAAGCGGGTGATCGTCGGCGTGACCGGAACGCTGACCAACCTGCAGGCGCTGCGAGTCGCCGCCGACTCCGCACGCGAGCGCGACGCCGTGCTCTACGCCATCCACGTCTGGGAGACCGGCAACGACCTGGAGTCCATGCGCGCCACCGCGCACAAACCGGGTGTCACCACGCGCCTGCAGCTCATCACGCAGGCCTTCGACGAGGCGATGGGCGGGGCACCGGACGACATCGACCTGCGCACCGTGGTCGTCGAGGGCCGCCCCGGATACCGGCTGCCACGGCTGGCCCACCTCGACACGGACCTGCTCGTCCTCGGGGCCGGGCGCCCCGGCCGCTGGACCATCCCGCCCACCGCGCGCCAGTGCCTGCGCCAGGCCCGATGCCCGATCCTGGTCGTCCCCGCCCCCGAGATGGCCCGGACCACGCCGACGCTCGCCCGGGGCAGACAGGGCACCCGCCAGCTGCAGCGGGTCATCGCGGACTGGGCCCTCACCGACAAGGCGGCCTGACATGGGCGTCGTCGCTGCACTGCTGCGGCTGCGTCTCCCGCGCGACCCGGCCCGCGCTCACGCCGAGACCCTCACGCTGACCGCCGTCGCCACCCACCTACCGGCCGGCCCCGAGCTCACCGTCATACCCGAACTCACCGAACAACAAGGTGGATCACCAGTGCGTCTCTGGACCTACTCGCTGCTGCTGCGCGCCGCGGTCCACGCCGAGCGGCTCGTCCTCATCGCCGACACAGCTGCCGATCGCGCGGTCCGTGCCGAGTACGGCGCGGCGGTCGGGGCGCAGGCGATCCTGTCGCGCACCGCCGAGCAGCTCGCGACCTGCCGCGGTGCCGTGGCCGGTACCCCCGCCCAGCTCGGCAGGCGCTGATGCACCACCCGGCGACCCCACAGGCCCCGAGCGCCGCCACGACGGGCTCTCCGGCGTCGGCCGACCCGAGCCCCGCACCGAGCCGCGGCACGACACGACCGCGCGGGCGGCCGCGTCGCGCTCGCGGGATGGAGACCCTGGACCAGGCGCAGCTCGACCTGCTCAGGCGCAGCCGCGCCCGGGTCGAGAACCGCGCCGAGGAGCTGAACGAGCGCTTCTACGAGGCCCTGTTCGCACACGCCCCCGGGCTGCGCACCCTGTTCCCGCTCGACCCGTACGGCCGTCGAGCACCGCTGGCCGACACGCTGATCTGGCTGGTGCAACGCCTCGATCAGCGCCGCGAACTCACCCGCCGACTCGCCGATCTCGGGCGCGACCACCGCAAACACGGCGTCACCGCCACCCACTACGAGGCCGGCGCGCAGGCGCTGCTCGCCGCTCTCGCACACATCCACGGCCCGGTGTGGACACCCTCGCTCGCTGACGCCTGGGCCGGCGCCTACACCGCCGCCACCCACGAGATGCTCACCGCCGCCGCTGCCGACCGCGGACCGGCGCTGTGGCTGGGCCGTGTCGTCGAACACCACCGACTCGCCGCCGACCTCGCCGGCATCGTGGTGCAGACCCTCGAGCCGCTGCCCCACCACCCCGGCCAGTACATCAGCGTCGAGATCCCCCAGCGACCCGGTCTGTGGCGCTGCCTGTCCCCCATCGAGCCGGCCCGCCCCGACGGGGTCCTGCGCTTCCACGTTCGCGCCCTGCCCGGCGGAGTGGTCAGCCCCGCCCTGGTCGCCCGGACCCGGCCAGGCGACACCTGGCGGATCGGCCCACCGCTCGGACGGCTCCCGGACGCCCTCACCACGACCAGGGATCTACTGCTGCTCGGCCGAGGAACCGGCCTCGGCCCACTCAACGCCCTGATCGCCGCTCTCGACACCCGCGAGGACCCGCCCCGCACACACATCTACGCGGCCGCGCGCAGCAAGAACGAGCTCCACGCCCTGCTCACCAGCGGCCCGCGCCCCCGCCACCGGCCGTGGCTGACCGTCACCCCGGTCGTCGCCTCCACCGGCACCCACCGGCCCAGCTCCCCGGTCGGAGCCGCCCTGCGGGCCCGGACCTGGCAGCAGCACGACATCGTCGTCTGCGGGCCACCCCGCATGCAGGCCACGGCCCTCGACCAGCTCCACACGGCCGGCATACCCGCCGAGCAGCTCCACAGCGACCCCCTGCCGACCTCACTGGCGATCAGACGATGACGCACCCGACCGCCACCACCGACAACGGCTACGCGACCGACCGGAACGTCGGAAAGATCGACCTGCACCTGGTCGCTCAGATCGTCCGACGAGCCGGACTCGACTGCCGGGTCGACACGACCCCCGCAGCGCCGACCTTGCACGCCCGAAAAGCCATGAGCGACCCGGCGTGGACCGTGATCGCGGGGACCTGCAACGACCCGAGCACACCGCTCGCCTTCGTCGGACCCACGGGCTCCACCCGCACCCGCCTGCTGCGCGACCCCGACGAACGTCACCTCGCCGCGCTCATCGTGCTGCAGGCCTTCCGGGACGACCCCCACGAGCTTCTCACCCACGGCGAGGCCACGGCATCCAGCCTCGCGGACAACCTGATCTGGCCCTGACCCCCGGCGGTCCCCACCTGCCGAAGCAGCGGACAGAAGAGCGCCACCATGACACCCATCCGCGGCACGAGCCGTGCTCACGCCGTCGAAGAGCTCCTGCGCGAGCTCTCGAACCTGCTGGTCGCCTGCTACTCGGTACCTGAGACCGAGCAGGAGGCCTCCTGGGCCGAAGACGCTGATCGAACAACCGGCGAGGTCGCCCTCGCTCTCGCCACCGCCCGCCTGGTCCTTCCTGCCGACACAGTGGCCACGCTTCCCCGTACCGGCACCAACGCCGCCTCCGGCTGCGGCGGTGTGCCAAGGGCACGACCCGAAATCAGAACCACGGAGAGCACTCCCCCGCGCTTCTCGCCCGGCCGACGGGTTGTCGCGCCGGCGGCTCCGGGTCAAGGATTGCTCGACACGACCCACCCCCGAGGAAGGCGTGGCGACGATGCCGAGGTACCTGTGGCAGGTGAGCTATTCGCCCGAGGGCGCGCGCGGGGTGCTCGACCAGGGCGGGAGCGCGCGGCGAGCAGCGATCGTCGAGATGGTGGAGAGCGTCGGCGGACGAGTCGAGGCCTGCTATTTCGCGTTCGGACCGCACGATCTGGTCGTCCTGGGCGAGGTACCGGACGACGTCGCTGCGGCGGCACTGAGCCTTCGCACCGCCGCCTCCGGAGCGGCGATCTCCCGGACGACTGTCCTGCTGACACCCGAGCAGCTGGATCAGGCCGCGCAACGGGACGTCCGGTACGAGCCACCGTCGGCCTGAGCGACCGACGAGCGAACGGCTGCCCGCACGGGTGGAGGCCGGGATGCGCGGCTCGAGGCGGCGTCGCCCCTTCGATCACGCTCGTACCGTCGTCGGATGCTGCGCGCCGGCGATGAGTCCGGCGACCGACGACCGAACGACGAGGCGACCGGGCACGACGAGCGGCGTCGCGGGTGTAATCGGCCTCTCGCCGAGGAGGTCGAGGAGGGTGAGGGCGGCGCGGCGTCCCATCTCGGCCAGGGGTGGGACGTAGGTGGTCAGCGGCGGCTGCCCGACCGCGTACCACTCGGGGTCGCCGCGGCCGGCGAGGGACAGGTCGGCGGGGATCCGGATGCCGCGTTCGCCGCACTCGCGCAGGACGCCGAGCGTGAGCCGGCTGGACAGCGCGATGAGGGCGTGTGGCAGGTCGTCGGCGACGTCGGCGAGGGCGGCGGCGCCGCCGTCGGGGGTGAAGGGGCAGACCAGCACGCGGGAGCGGCCGCGATCGGTGCGCTCGTCCGTCTCGGGGATACCGGCCTCGGCCACTGCCCGGTGGTAGCCGGCAAGCCGGCCGCGGCTGGTGCTGTGGTCGGGCGGGCCGACGATCACGGCGAGGTCGGTGTGCCCGGCCTCGATGATCGCCGCGGTGAGTGCGGCGACCCCGTCGACGTCGTCGCTGACGACGGCGGGCACCCGCGTGGGCTCGGAGCGGCGGTTGAGCTGCACGATCGGGACGTCGGTGGGCAGCTCCGCGGTGTCGTCGACGGGGACGTGGACGATCCCGTCGACCTGCCCGTCGAGCATGGCGGCGAGGGCGGCCTGCTCGGCCTTCGGGTCGTTGCCGGTCGTGGCGACGAGGAGCTGGAAGCCGGCGTCGTCGAGCACGGTCTGCAGGACCGCGGCGCTGGCGGTGTAGAACTCGTTGTGGATGTCGGGCAGCAGCAGCCCGATCACCCGGGTGCGGCGTTCACGCAGGGCGCGGGCGGCGGCGTTGGGCCGGTAGCCGAGCTGGGCGGCGGCGGCGGCGAGGACCTTGTCCTTGGTGGCGGTCGATGGAGCCGCGGCCGCTGATCGCGCGGGAGGCGGTGCCGACGCCGACCCCGGCCAGGCGAGCGAACGGCGACGAACACCGGCACTTGGTCGGCGAGCAACTGCACCATCCGGCCGACGCAGACGAGCGCGGGGCCGTCGGCGCGAGCTATCACCTCACCCAGCTTCGGGTACATGCGAGCGTGCCAATTTACCTCGCGTGGACATCACAACCGCCCACTGATCTCGTGGGCCCATGGGAAGAGGCGCGGACGGCAGCCCCGGGCCTGCTGCTCATCGACAGCACTGCCTCGCTCTCTGCGGTCTACCACGCCGTCAAATGGTCCCTACCGCAAGAAGCCGCGCTGATCGTGAGCGTCGTGCAGCACACGCCGAAGTCGCGCGGCCTGTCAGCAGGGATCGCCACGTGGCTGCGGGCGAGGACGACGCCGCCGAGCAGTTGAAGTGGGCCCACTTCGAAGGCGCCGGAAGTGCGCGATGCCGATCGTGCTGCGCTTGGGCGTGGAGCGGGCAGGTCGAGCTGAGTCGTGTACCGAATCGCTGCGCAACCTTCATCCGCTGGTCGGGCCGGCGCGGTTCTGCCGGCGGGTGAGCACGACGCTGGGGCGCAGGGGGCGGCGGTGGTGCCAGCCGGCCTCGACCAGGAGCCGGCGGGCGTGCGCGTTGCCGGTCTTGGTGATCGAGCCCTGGGATCTGGTGGTGCCGGAGGAGGACTCGGTGGGCACCAGCCCCAGGTCCGCGACGATCGCCTGCCTGCTGAGCCGGGTCCAGTCTCCGATCTCGACCGCACCCGAACGCCGCCAACGTGCAGACCCCGCGCAGGCACCCCAGCCGGGTCACCACCGGGGAGAACGCGCTCTCGGCGGCCATCTCGCCGATCGCGGCGTCGAGCCGTTCCCGTCGGGCGAGGGTGGCCAGCACGGTGTCGTAGGCGATGTCGAAGGCCAGCCCCAACCCGGGCTGGTCGAACGCCGGCAGCCGGCGCTGGGCGCGCAGCCACCGGTCGTGGGTTCCGGTCCAGGGCTTGCCGCCGGAGTAGACGATGCCCTGGCCCAGCAACAGCGTAGGACAGGCGGTGCCGGGCCGCCATCAGATCCGCGCGGACGTCCTCGTGGGCCCGGACCAGATCCCGGGCGGTCTCCTGCTCGCGCTCGGGACGGCCACCGCCACGATCTCGCCCAGGTGCAGCAGCCGGGCCAGGTGCCCGGCGTCGCGGCGGTCGGTCCTGACCCGGTCCCCGCACGGGCGCTGCCGCTTCGACGGCGCCGCCACCTGGCAGTCGACGCCTTCATCGGCCAGGAACCGGGCCAGCCCGAACCCGGTCGGGCCGGCTTCATAGGTCGTCGCGACCGGGCCGGGCAGCGAACGCAGCCAGCCCAGCAGCTCGCCGTGGTCCGGGGTCAGCCGGCGCTCGAACACCTCGCCGGTCGCCCCGTCCAGCCTCAGGCCACCACCGATCGTGCGTGCACATCCAGCCCGACGCTCGGACGCTTCCGGTCCGCTGGGGCCTCCCACATCGTGTGGCTCTACGCGGCCAGGACCCACTTCCTGCCCGGCAATCCACGGTCACATGTGGCGAGGCCCCAGCCCGGGCCCACATATCGTCCAGGTCGCGAAGGCCCGCGGCGCGCACGGCTCGCACGGCCTCACAGAGAACCTCAGCAAGGCCGCGGGCGGCGGGTCACTGGCCGACGCGGCGAAGCAGACCGCCGAGACCCAGGCGCTCGTCGGGTCGGCCGAGACCACGTAGGACGTTCAGCAAGCCCTATCGCTCCAGGCCGGGAGGCCATTCGTGCATGACGACGCACCCTCCCCGAATCATTCCGATGGTGCATCGAGGCTGAACGAAGGTTGGTGGCGCAGAAGCGTTTCCACCAACTCGTCGCATCTGGCTGATATGTCGTGCCGAGTTCCGACGATTCCAATCGCCGCCCTGGTCCGGCCGTTTTCCTTGACGGCCATCGACACTCCTTCGCCGATGTCAGAGACGTGCGGGGAGGCGCAGATCCCGGTTTCCTGCAGCCCTTGAAGGTGGTCGAGGAAGAGATCGACGTACTGCTCCTCGTCCTGAGGGAGATTCCGGAGGTAGGTCCAGAGACTGCGCTGTTCCATGCCTGCAAGCAGGACCCAGCCCGACGAGGTCCGTATGAGAGACCGCCGCACTCGGTTCTCCGCCAGGTATGCGTACTTCGGATCGTTCGACACGTGGTCCACGTAGAACAAATCATTGGCGACCGCGATCGAGAGGACTGTCGTCAGGCCGGTCTCGCCATGTATCGCTTTCAGGTGCTCGTGGGTCACCTTCCCGGGCATATACCGGCCGGCCATCAAGTTCAGCAGGTAGGGCGCTGCTCCCAGCGTGTAGCGCCGCGCTCGCTCATCGAGATATCCGGCGACGACGAGCCCGTTCACCAGGGTCTGCACCGTGCTCAACGGTGCCTCGGACCTCGCGGCCATCTCGGTGAGGGTCAGACCGTCCGGAGACCCTGCCGCCTCCTGGAGCAGGGCCGCCATCAGATCGATCATGCGATGCCGAGGTCGTCCGCGTCCCCGCATCGCGCCGTGTGTCGTCATGCACGCCTCCCCGCTCATCGTAACTGCAACGTATATACGTAGCATCTCACGTACTTGCGGTCTTCGCAGCTGGATGGCACAGTGCGGCCTGTGCATGACATCACAGATGATCCAGGCCGCCCGGATGGCGCGGCGTGGCCCAGCGCGGTCGGGCCGTTGCACGGGGTTCGCGTCATCGATCTCACGACCGTGGTGATGGGTCCGTACGCCACGGCCGTGCTCGGCGACCTCGGTGCCGATGTGGTGAAGGTTGAGCCGTTGGACGGAGACATGACCCGCGGCATCGGCGCCCGCCGCCACGCCGGGATGACCGCGATGACGCTGAACCTGCAGCGCAACAAGCGCAGCATCGCGCTGAACCTGCGCGAGCCGGACGGGCTTGCGGCGCTGCGGCGGCTGGTCGAGGACGCCGACGTGATCGTCACGAACCTGCGGCCGCGGTCCAGGGAGCGCCTGGGCATCACCTACGAGGCGTTGTCCGAGTGCAACCCGCGGCTGGTGATGTGCACCGCGCAGGCCTACGGCTCCCGGACAGAGTTGGCGGACAGCCCGGCCTACGACGACATCGTGCAGGCCGCGTCGGGTGCGGCGTTGCTCACCGATCGGGTCTACGGGCAGCCGAGCTACGCCCCATACGTCATCGCGGACAAGGTGGTCGCACTGCACATCGCGGTCGCGGCCCTGGCGGCGGTGCTGCGGGCCCGCACGACGGGCCGGGGACAGAGCGTGGATGTGCCGATGGTCGATGCGATGATTGCGTTCAACCTGGTCGAGCACCTGGGTGGTCACACCTTTGATCCGCCCGAGGGGGACTTCGGCTGGTCCCGGATCCTCGTGTCGGAGCGCCGGCCGCATCGGACGGCCGACGGGTGGATCTGCATCATGCCGTACTCCGACCAGAACTGGCGTGACTTCTTCGCTCTCGCTGGCCAGCCCGAACTCGCCGACGACCCGCGGTTCCGGGAGGTCAACGACCGCCACCGAAACATGAACGAGCTGCTCGCCACCGTCGGTCAGATGGCCCGGCACCGGACGACCGACGAGTGGCTGGAGCTCTGTGCGAAGCACGAGATCCCGGCAAGCGAACTGCTCGACCTCGCTGCGGTGGGGCAGAACGACTACGTCCGCGAGCGGAACCTCTTGCGCAGCGTCGAGCACCCCTCCGAGGGCCGGTACTTCGTGACCCCGACCCCGATGGACTTCTCGGAGACCCCGGTCGGGCTCACTCGCCACGCCCCGCGTCTTGGGGAGAACTCCGCCGAGATCCTCGCCCAGGCCGGCTACTCGCCGGGCGAGGTCGCGGACCTGTTCGCCCGCAACGTCGTGGCGGGCGACCACCCGGCCCCCGTGAACGAGAAGTGCGCGTGATGACCTCGACGATCACGGACCGGCCGAGACCGGAACTGCGTGAGCTGCGGGCCGAGGTGCGCCGCTTCCTGGCGGGAGCCGTCGAGGCGGGCGTGTTCACTCCCCGGGTCAACAGCTGGCTCACCGGCTGGGACGAGTCGTTCAGCCGCTTGCTCGCCGAGCGGGGCTGGGTCGGGATGACCATTCCAGCCGAGTTCGGCGGCCACGACCGGGGGCATCTTGAGCGGTTCTCCGTGACCGAGGAGCTGCTCGCCGCCGGCGCCCCGGTCGCCGCCCACTGGATCGCCGACCGGCAGATCGCGCCCTCGATCCTCAAGTACGGGACCGAGGAGCAGAAGCGGCGTTACCTGCCTCGGATCGCCTCCGGCGCGTATTACTTCGGGTTGGGCATGAGCGAGCCCGACTCCGGCTCGGACCTGGCGAGCGTCCGCACGCGCGCCACCGAGGTCGACGGCGGGTGGGAGCTCACCGGCACGAAGGTGTGGACCTCCGGGGCGCACCGGGCGCACGCGTTGGTCGTGCTGGCCCGCACCGCGACCGACCCCGACGACCGGCACGCCGGGCTCAGCCAGTTCGTGGTCGAGCTCGACAACCCCCGGGTGCAGGTCAAGCCGATCACTTCGATGAACGGGGAACACCACTTCAACGAAGTGGTGCTCGACGAGGCATTCGTCCCGGACGGCGGCGTGCTCGGCAACATCGGGGACGGGTGGAAGCAGGTCACCTCGGAGCTCGCCTTCGAGCGCAGCGGCCCGGAGCGGCTGCTGTCGACCTACCCCCTGCTGCAGGAGCTGGTAGCCGCCACCGGGCGCGGCTCGGTGCCCGCGGACGCTCGTGTCGGCCGGCTCGTCGCCCGCACTGCGGCCCTGCACCGCATGTCCACGGACGTGGCGGAGACCCTCGCGCAGGGCGACTCGGCGTCAAGTGAGGCCGCGGTCGTCAAGCTGCTGGGGACCCGGCACGAGGGCGATATCGCCGACGTCGCGGACGCGCTCGCGGGCGGCCTCCCGCCGGACCGTGAACCCCGGCTGCAAGAGCACGTGCGGGCGAGCCTGCTCGAGATGCCCGGCTTCACCCTGCGCGGCGGCTCGAACGAGGTCCTGCGGGGGATCGTCGCGCGCCAGATCGGAGTCAGCCGATGAGCGCCCGACACGTCGACCCCATGCTGGCCGAGACGATCGACTCCGTGCTGGGCGACCGGCGCGGCCGGCCCGTGAACGACCGCGGCGCCCCCTACTTCGACCGGGACCTGTGGGCCTCGCTGACCGATCTCGGGTTCGCCCGGCTGACCACGCCGGAGGCCTCGGGAGGCAGCGGGGCGGAGTGGCCGGACGGGGCGTACCTCATTCGGAGGCTGGCCTTCCACGCGCTCGACGTCCCGCAGGTCGAGCACGACCTGCTGGCCGGTTGGCTGCTGGACCGGACCGGACTACCGGCCGCCGAGGACGGGGGTGTGGACACCGTCTGCGTCCTCGGCGTCGACGGGCGCGGGGCCGCGCCGTACGCCGCCGTCGCCGACCGGGTCATCCTGGTCCGGCCCGACGGTGACGGGTGGCGCGTCGCCGTGGTCGCACCCGCCGACCTCGTCCTGGGGCACGGGACAAACCTGGCGGGCGAGCCTCGGAGCACCGTCGTGGACGCGGGTCCCATGCGCGGCGTGCCAGTGGAGCGGCTCCTGGTCGAGGACCTGCTGCTGCGTGGCGCGTTGGCCCGCGCCGCGCAGATCTCCGGGGCCCTCGAGCGGGCCGTCGAGCTGAGCATCGAGCACGCCGGGACCCGCGTGCAGTTCGGCCGCCGACTGGCAGACTTCCAGGCCGTCCAAGCGCTGATCACCGACGCCGCCGCGGAGACCACCCTCGCTCGGGCGGCCGTCGACGGGGCCGTCGACCTGGCCGCAGCCAGGGACCCTGGCCTGCCGTTCGCGGTCGCGGCCGCGCGGTCCTGCGCCGGCCACGCGGCCTCCGTCGTGACCCGAAACGCCCACCAGGTCCACGGGGCGATCGGCACGACGGCAGAGCACGACCTGCACAAATCGACCACCCGGGCGCTCGCGTGGCGCAACGAGTACGGACATCTCCACGGATGGGACGACGCCGCGACGACAATGGCTGTGACGGCAGGCGGCGAGGCCCTATGGCCACTGCTGCTGTTCCACCTTCGCAGCCCGGTGCGGGGCTGGGCGCCTGGCCTCGTTCCCGGCCCGAAGGCCGGACCCTTCGCCGGCCCCGACGACCCTCGCGAACCCGCGGGCACCGCGTCCCGCCCGTCATCCGAGGCGGGAGACCGATGACCACCGTTGCACCCGCGCCGGCGGGGGAATCGCTGTTCATCGACGGCCGGTGGCGGTCCGCGGCGGCGGCGTTCCGCGCCACCGACCCCGCGGACCCGCGCCGGGAGACCGGCGCCTACTCGGCCGCGACCGCCGCGGACGTCGCCGACGCGTACGCCGCGGCCGCGAAGGCGCAACCCGAATGGGCGGCGACGCCCGCGCCCGAGCGCGCCGAGTTCCTGCGCCAGGCCGCCGCCGCGGTCGAGGCGGCCGCCGAGGACCTCGCCCTCGCCATGACCGCGGACATGGGCAAGACGATCCGGGACGCCCGGGCCGAGGCGCTGCGGGCGGCGTCGATCTTCCGGTATTTCGCCGGCGAAGTCCTGCAGTCAGCCGGAGAGGTCTACCCGAGCGCCGACCCGGCGACAACGCTGTTGACCCTGTCGGAGCCGGTCGGGGTCGTCCTCGCGATCACACCGTGGAACTTCCCGGTCGCAGTCCCCGCCTGGAAGATCGCCCCCGCCCTGGGATTCGGCAACGCCGTCGTCTGGAATCCCGCGGAGGCGAGCACCGGGACGGCGGTCCGGCTGACCGCCGCCCTCGCGGATGCCGGCCCGCCCGCCGGGCTGCTCAACGTCGTGACCGGCAGCGGAGCCGCGCTATCGCCCGCACTCACCGGCGGCCCCCGACGTGGCGCGGTGGCGTTCACCGGGGCCGGCCGCGTCGGCACGAGCCTGCGCGAGGCTGTGGCGGACCGGAACGTGAAGGTACAGCCGGAGATGGGCGGCAAGAACCCGCTCGTCGTGCTCGCCGACGCCGATCTGGCCGACGCCGCCGAGCGGATCGTCTCGGCATCGATGTTCTCCACCGGGCAGCGCTGCACCGCGACGAGTCGCGTGTACGTCGAGGCCGCGGTGGAGGGCGAGCTGCGGAAGCTGCTCATCGAGCGCATCCGCGCACTCGTCGTGGGCGACCCGCGGGACGAGGCGACCGACGTCGGCCCCCTGGCCTCCCGCGCCCAGTACGAGAAGTTCCATCACTACCTGCAGCTCGCCGAGGCTGAAGGGGCCGAAATCATCGCCGGCGGCCGCACTGGGACCGAACGATCCGGCTACTTCGTCTCCCCGACGCTGCTGGCCGGAGTCGCAGACGACAGCCCCCTGATGCACGAGGAGATCTCCGGCCCGCTCGCCGTACTGCAGCCGGTGGCGGGAACCGAGGAGGCCCTCGAGAAGGCCAACGACACCGCGTTCGGGCTCGCGGCATCCGTGTTCACCTCGAACCTCGGCAATACCATGGCCTTCCTACGCCGGTCCCGCGCCGAAATGGTGCACGTCAACCGGGAGACGACCGGCGTCGAGCCGCACGTGCCGTTCGGCGGGCTCAAGGCCTCCAGCAACACCGACCGCGAACAGGGCAAGGCCGCTCGCGCCTTCTTCACCAACGTCAAGACCGCCTACATCCGATCCGCATAGACCGCGGCCAGGGTTTCGCATCGTCATTCCGTTCGATACTCAACGAGGAGAGGGAGTTCAACTGTGAGTACGACCAGCGTCGAGGAGTTCGATGTCCTGATCGTCGGGGCCGGCTTCGCCGGTCTCTACCAGCTAGAGAACCTCCGCAAGCGCGGTTTCACGGCGAAGGTGCTCGAGGCTGGCGGCGGCATGGGTGGCATCTGGTACTGGAACTGCTACCCGGGCGCCCGCGTGGACAGCGAAGGCCCGATCTACCAGTTCACCCGCGAGGACCTGTGGAAGGACTTCGGGTTCTCCGAGCTGTACCCGGGCTGGCAGGAGCTGCGCCGCTACTTCGCGCACGTCGATGAGAAGCTCGACCTGAGCAAGGACATCCGCTTCAACGCCAGGGTCGAATCGGCGACCTTCGATGAGAAGACCAACCGCTGGACGGTCAAGGCGGGCGACGGCTCGACGACTATCTGCCGGTACTTCGTGCTCTGCACAGGGTTCGGGTCAAAGCCGATCTTCCCGGACATCCCCGGCCTCGACGACTTCGAGGGCATCAGCCACCACACCGGGCTGTGGCCGCAGGAGGGTGTCGACCTGCGTGACAAGCGGATCGCCATCATCGGCACCGGTGCGAGCGGGGTGCAGGTCGCCCAGGAGGCCGCGAAGTCCGCCTCGCAGCTGACGATCTTCCAGCGCACCCCGGTCCAGGCGCTCCCCATGCGCCAGTTCGACCTCAGCGACGAGGACAACGAGCGCATCAAGCTTCACCTCGAGGAGCGTTTCAGCCGTCGCGGGACCACCTTCGCCGGCTTCGAGTGGGACTTCATCCCCAAGTCCGCACTCGAGGTGAGCGAGGAGGAGCGCACTGCCACCTACGAGGAGCTGTGGGAGGGCGGCTTCAAGTTCTGGCTCGGCACCTACCAGGACGTCCTGTTCGAGGAGGAGGCGAACGACACTGCCTACCGCTTCTGGCGGGACCGCACGCGCGCCCGCATCAAGGACCCGATCCTGCGGGAGAAGCTCGCGCCGCTGAAGAAGGCCTACCCCTTCGGCGTCAAGCGCCCCTCCCTGGAGCGCACCTACTACGACATCTTCAACCAGGACAACGTCGAACTGGTCGACCTGCACGAGGACCCGATCGAGCGGATCCTTCCGCACGGGATCCGAACCGCCTCCGGCAATCGCGAGTTCGACATCATCGTGCTCGCCACCGGGTTCGACGCGGTGACCGGCGGGCTGACCGCGATCGACATCGTGGGCACCGACGGCCGCTCACTCAAGGACACGTGGTCCAACGGTGTCGAGGCCTACCTCGGAGTCGCTACGGCCAAGTTCCCGAACATGTTCTTCCTCTACGGCCCGCAGAGCCCATCCGGCTTCTGCAACGGTCCGACCTGCGCAGAGCTGCAGGGCGACCTGATCCTCGACACCCTCGACTACCTGCGCGACAACGGCTACAGCCGGATCGAGTCCGAGCCGGACTCGGACCGGAACTGGACCTCGCACGTCACCGAGCTGACCGAAGCCGGCCTCTACGAGAAGGCCAACTCCTGGTACATGGGCGCCAACGTCCCCGGCAAGCCGCGCCAGCTGCTCAACTACCCCGGCGGCCTGCCGACCTACCTTCAGAAGTGGTCCGAAATGGCGAACGCCGGCTACAAGGGCTTCGCCGTGACCTGATCGTACGATCTCGAGGAGATTCTGATCTGATGAGCACCACAGCGTGGCCTGCTCCACCGGTTACCAGTGTCTCGAGGGACTGCACATAGGCCACCGACCAACGGGCTGGGCTGGCCTCATCGGGCGGGCGGCGTGGTACCGAAAGGTGCCGGTACAGCGTCGCCCGCCCGACGCCGACGGCCTGGGCGATCTCGCCGAAGGTGTGCTCGCCCGTGTCGAGCTACCGGGCGATGCCCAGCCTGGCCGGGGTCAGCACGCTGGGCCGCACCCACCCGGCCGCGGGCCCGGGCGGCGGCGAGCCCAACGCGGGTGTTCTCTGAGCTGCGGGTCTCTGACGAACGGCGACCATCGCCAGCACGTTGAACAGCAGCGGCACCGGGTGGAAGCACTTCTGGGCACCACGTCTTCTACGAGGTGTTCCGCGAGGCCGGTGGGACCGGCGAGGTGCCGCGCACGATCGAGCGAATGGCGCAGGGGCGCGTCGGTGACGACTGGCCCGCCGCCTTCACCGCGATGCTCGCGTACGCGGGCGACAAGGGCTGGCTGACCGACGACGGGGCCGGCATCCAGGCGCACTGTGAATGGCAGTGAGCCCGACATCCGAAGGAGACATCGCATGGCGTTCTTCACCGTGGTCTGGAAGTACACCGAGGACACGGAGCTGATCGAGAAGGTGCGCGGCCCGCACGGCGCGTACCTCAAGGAGCAGGTCGCGGCGGGCGCGATCCGCATCGCAGGCCCGTTCGAGGACGGCGCCGGCGGCATCCTCGTCGCCGAGGTCGCCGACGCGGCCGAGCTGAGGTCGGTACTCGACGGCGACCCGTACGTTGCCGACGGCGTCGTCGTCGACACCCAGATCTTCCCCTTCAAGCCGGTGTTGGGAGCGCTGGCATGACCGTTCCCGCCCGTCCCGCTCCGGTGGAGTCCGTCGACGTCGGCGACATCCGGATCACGTACCTGCCCGATGGCGACGCCTCGGTGTCGGCGGAGGCGGTGTTCCCCACCGGCAGCGCCGAGCTGTGGGAGGCCCACCGCGAGCTGTTCGACGCCGACGGCCTGCTGCTGCTGACCCTCGGCGGCTTCCTCATCGAGACCGGCGACGAGAAGATCGTTGTCGACCTCGGCTTCGGGGACATGACCGTACCCTTCGAGCCCGTCGGCGGGGAGTTCCGCGGCGGGCGGCTGCTGTCCAGCCTGCGCCAGGCCGGCGTGCAGCCCGCCGACGTCGATACGGTGTTCTACACGCACCTGCACCTTGACCACGTCGGGTGGACCGCACAGGACGGCAAGCTGACCTTCCCCAACGCCCGCCACCTGGTCGGCGACGGCGAGCTCGAGTTCTGGCAGGACGTCACCGACGAGGGGCTGGCGGCGGTCGGGCCGCACCCCGAGGCGGTGCAGGCGCCCCTGCAGGGCCGCGTGGAGTCGGTCGTCGACGGTCAGGTTCTGGCGCGCGGGGTGAACGTGCTCGCCAGTCCGGGTCACACCCCCGGCCACTGCTCGCTGGTGGTCTCTTCCGGCACTGAGCGCGCGATCATCCTCGGCGACGTCGTGCACTGCCCGATCCAGCTCGGCGACGGCGACCTCCGGATCATCTTCGACGTCGACCCGGACACAGCGGCCCGGACGCGCGACAAGATCGCTGCCGAGCTCGAGGGCACACCGTCAGCAATCGGTGCCGAGGGGCACTTCAGCGGGTCGGCGTTCGGCCGCGTCGTCCAGGCCAACGGGCGACGCTGGGTGGGGCTGTCGTCCTGATCTGGCCACGAGGAGGAGCCATGACGATCGATGTCAGCAGGGTCGCCACCGACCGCGCTGCGGACGGCCGTTCGGTGTTCGCCTAGGTGTACGGACCCCGGCCGTTGTTGACAGCCGGGTCGGTGCGTCGCCTTGATCAAGGCGAGGACCTCCAGACGGAGTGGGTGTGCCTGACGCACCTGCTCCGATCTGGAGGTCGATCACCCGGGTCGAGCCCGATGGCTTCTACGGGCATCTCCTCCGGCAGCGACACCGCAACGAGGGGCGCCGCTCTCGATCACCAGGCTCCAAGGCCGCCTGCTGGTACGGGCGTCCGCTCCGTTGCCATTACGACTGGTACAACACGCAACGGATCCGGGCCCGGAACGGCCGGTAACTTCGACCGAGCACGAACGGCCCGGCACGCTGGACAGAACGATCACTCCCCATCACCTACCGTCGAACGCCGACCCAGCCGGCGCCAGACGACCGGCACTCGGACAAGCAGGGGGTTGCTCAGCCGGATCGGGAGGTACCGCACTGCTGCCCGGGCAGAGGGCGTGAGCGTGAGTGACGGACTTGCCCTGGCGCACGCCCTGCGGGATCGTCGGTGCCGGTATCGCAGGGGAGGGATGAAATGATCAAGGTCAGTTCGCTCTACCCGTACAACGAGGGCTCCAGATTCGACATGGACTATTACTTGGGCCAGCACATTCCAATGGTTCAGGAGAAACTGGGCGCGGCGCTCAAGGGCGTTTCGGTCGAGCAGGGCGCGGCCGGCGGAACGCCGGACGAGGGGCACGCGCACAAACGCCAGGGCAACCACTAGAGAGACAACCACGAGCCCGTGCCAGCAGAGCTCTGCAAACAGCACCG